>CAUCOL010000111.1 GCA_958444395.1 uncultured Lachnospiraceae bacterium | reverse complement strand
CCTCCACCGGACGTTATCCGGCATCCTGCCCTGTGAAGCCCGGACTTTCCTCACCTGCGGCCTTTCGGCACCTGCAGCTGCGATCGTCTGTGCTACTCATCATCGCTCATTTTACCATGACCCTTTTAAAAACGCAAGCCGCAGATCATGGCATTAATAATAGTCATCCTCTTCGATCACATGGATCTCCAAATATTCAAAGTCGATCTCGTCAATAAAATTATCGCTGGTAAACCGTGTTTTGTCTCTGCGCTTAAACTCCTCGATGTTCGACTCCAGCCAGATCGGTTTGCTCAGATCAAAGGCATAACAGATCTCATCGATGGCATCAAAAACCTTGCGCGTCCGGTTCTTTTCACGATTGTCATCGCAGATCGTCAGATCCCGGATCAGATGATTGTCTTTAAATTCTTTTGCCCATAAACGAAACATAAATCTCCTTTCCCATAACACCACCGTTTTTCCAGACTGCAGCCGCCACATGCATCTGTCTTCCGGACTGCTCAGCGTGTCGTGATCCTGTTGATATTCTTTATCAGCACAGAGATCGTGCCATCCGCATTTGTGATAAACTCGACCTGACTGGCATCTTCATACTGTTCCATCGGAATATTGATCTCAATCCCGGTATCCGTCTTCAGATACTGTTTTTCAAACTTCTTTGTGGTGCGCTCGCTCTGTGGTGTCACTTCTGCCTTTTCCATATGATATTTTTCCATTTTGGCATCAAATTCTTCCTTGATCTCCGGCGTCTGACCATAAATCTTCTCACTGATACGCTCTACATTGACAGACCCTGTGTCTTCAATTTCCTCTTTAATGATCCGCTTTGCTTCCAGCTGCTTGACCGGTTCCTCGGCATAGTGCTTCTTATTGACCTGGTCGATTGCCCGTGTGACGATATCCATCTTTGTCTTCGAGGACATTGCCGCATGACAGTGCAGATAGCATTCCGACAGATAATTTGTTTTCGTTCCGTTGATGTCGTATTTCTTTTCGATCACCTGTACGCTGTAATCTGTCAGATCAATGATCACCGCCTCAGACAGCTTTGTTGCACCAGACGGGAGCATGGACCGGTACCGGATGATCTGATTGACATTTCCTGTCTCTTCTGCCTGTGTCATATGCACAAAGCTCTCCTTATAATTCATTTTCAGAAGTGCCAGATACTGTGCGGAATGTACCTGAAAAGTCACCACGGCAAAATCCGCCGATGGTATGGAGATATTCTGGTTCATGATCCGGTACAATGCATCCGCCAGCTTCTGGCTGTCTTCCACCAGATGTTCCTCGGAAAAATCCCTGACGAGCTGATAGACATCTATTTCCGGCTGGCCCTCCTCCCCGTTTGGAAGAAAATCTGCTTCCTCCTGCGGAAGGATTGCCTCCTCCAGTGCCTGATCCCGGCTGTCATCTGTCGTTTCGTCCTCCGCAAACGGTACTTCCTCTTCCGGATTCATCTCATCAAAGAAGCATTTCTTTAATTCATCACCGGACAGGATCTTATAGATATGTCCCCTGAAAAAGTCATTGGTATCCGGTGTCAGTTCCATCGCCTGCTCCGAAAATACCGGATATCCCAGTTCCCCATCTAATATATGTACGATCGCCGTACGAATAATGATCTCATCTTCCGTCATTGTTTTCTCCCTTTCTCATCTGTTCCCACAGGGATTTGCGCAGTTTCTTTCTCGTTACCTCGACCAGTCCCAGCCGCGTCATATCGACAACCGTCGTCTGCACCTGATCCTCCTGCACCGCCTGCCTGAGCGTTTTTAGCAGTTCTTCACAATCCTCCTGCGACTCCATATCAATAAAATCGATCAATATGATCCCGGACAGATTCCGCAGGCGCAGCTGGTGCGCGATCTCATAGGCAGCTTCTTTATTGACCTTTAAAAAGGTCTTCTGTACATCCTTTTTACGTGACACTGCCTTTCCGGTATTTACATCGATTGATACCAAAGCCTCTGTCGGCTGAATGATCAGGTAAGCGCCACTCTTTAACCATACCTTTGGCATCAGGGCATGCTCCAGCGTCCGGCTGATATTATAGACCGCATCCATCCTGCCATGTTCCGGATCCCACAGAGACAGCTTATCAAGGTCTTCCGGCTGAAAGTCCGCCAGATACTCCCGGATCTGCTCATATAGTCCGGCATCGTCGGTCAGAATGTGCTGCATCCGCTCACGATATCCATCCCGTATGTCTGCCAGAAATCCTTCCGGCGCCTGATACACACACTGCAACGGACTTTTATGCATGCTTCCTGTGACCACTTTGTCATACAGGCGACAGAGTGCCTCTCCTTCATGCCGCAGACACTCTCTATCTGCCTTTGCGCCATTCGTCCGCACGATAAAGCCGTATTGATCCGTCACAAACTCCTGTAACAGCTGTGCCAGTTCTTCCCGGACAGGCTTGTCCTTTATCTTTTTCGAGATACTGATCTGTTTTTTCTGGGTCGTAAGAACGGTATAACGACCGGTCAGATTGATCTGCCCGGTCAACGTCGGCGGTTTGGTCTTGACTGCTTCCCTGGCGATCTGCACCAGGATCTCATCCCCGATCAGTACCCTTCCCTCCTGACAGGCTGCGCCCTGTGTATGCATCGGAATACAGGGATCCGCCAGAGACAGATACCCTGTCTGTCCCGGTGCAAACTCTACAAAAGCGGCATTAATATTTTTGACAATATTGCGCACTTTACCAATATAGATATTTCCCAGTCTCGCACTCTGCGCCTGTTCTGTCTCCTCTGCATGAATCTGGCAGATCTTTCCCTGCTCCAGCTGCAGAGAAAGGATCTTATTCTCTTTTCTGGTAATTAACAGTTCATTTTCCATGAAGCGCCTCATTTCTGCCTGCTGTCAGTTTTCTGTGCCATAGCTTGATAACGGTACCAGTCTGCAGGGATCTTCGTCATGCAGCAGACGGATCTGCCCTTTCTTTCCACCCTGATCTCCATACATCTCCAGCCGGTGGATCTGATACTGCAGCGGCTCATATGCCACTCCGGCGAACTGACAGAATGCTTCCAGCACCAGTTCCGGCTTGATATTTAATACACTGCCTGCCGTCAGCTGGCAAAACAGCACCGGAACATATTGTGCAACATCAATGCACATCTTCGGGTAGACCTGTCCGGTCATGCGTTCAAACGTGGACTGATCGGCTGCTGCGTAATAGATATTCGGACGGATATCCACTTCCTTTTCCGATCGTTTCGTCTTCTTCATGACCCGGATCTGCTCCTGTGTAAGAAATGCCTCCAGCTGCTTTTTCAGAAAATCTTCCTCCCGAAAGGCAGATTCTGCGCCCGGCTTTAACGCGATCATGTAATCGCAGCCTGCCAGCATTGCCATCGATGGCTTCGTATCATCCGGCAGCAGGATGAACTCCCGCACACGGATCTCATCATTCATCTGCGTATTCATCCAGTCAACCATCGCACCCGGATCCTCACAGGCATCCAGTTCCATATCCATATATTCTGCATCACTTGTCAGACCGATTCCTAACGGAGAGGTAAAGGAAAGGATCTGATGAGGAGAATATCCCTGACTGTAGCTGACCGGAATGTGCGCCCGGCGGAATGCCTTCTGAAAATACCGCATTACATCCAGATGACCAATAAAACGCATTGATCCGGTCTTTGAAAATTTAATTCTTGCCTTCATCTAGTTCACCTCTTCCCTTTTCTCGACACAGACACCGCCACCAAAACGGGCAGCACCACAGCCAGCACATTTCTGGCGGCAGTTTGGCGTTACCTGTTCTGCCATCGCATTTTCGTATTCCCGTCGTAAGAACTTCTTTGTTACGCCGATGTCAATAAAATCCCACGGGAATAACTCATCCGCACTCCGCTCTCTGTCAATATAGAACTCCATTGTAAGTCCGTGGTCGGCAAATGCCTTTTTCCAGCGGTCATAATGAAAATACTCTGACCATGCATCGTAGAAGCAGCCATCCTGATACGCCTGCAGAATCACACCGCACAGTCTTCTGTCTCCGCGCGCAAAGACACCCTCCAGCTGGGAAACATCCGCATCGTGGCAGTTGTATTTGATACTCTTTGCATTCAGCTGGTCACGCACCTTTCCCAGCAGGAACTCGCGTTTTCTGGTCGCTTCCTCCGGCCGGTTCATTGGTGACCACTGGAACGGTGTAAATGGCTTTGGTACAAAGATGGATGTGCTGGTCACGATATTGACTTTGCCGTTGCGCTCTTCTTTTGGGATCGTGTAATATTCCCTGGCAATCTTGTCCGACAGCACTGCGATCTGTTCGATATCCTCATCACGTTCGCCCGGAAGTCCCAGCATGAAATACAGCTTCACACGGTTCCAGCCGCCACGGAATGCATCCATCGCCCCTTTTAAGATCACCTCTTCCGTCAGCCCCTTATTGATCACATTACGCATCCGCTGGGATCCCGCCTCCGGTGCAAAGGTCAGGCTGCTCTTCTTCACATCCTGGATCTTGGACATAACATCCAGCGAAAAAGCATCAATACGCAGGGACGGAAGGGAAATATTGACCCGGTTCTCATTACAGTAGTCGATCAGCCAGTAAACCAGCTCCGGCAGTTCTTTATAGTCGCTGGAGCTTAACGAACTTAACGAGATCTCATCCTGCCCGGTAGACTCCAGCATCGCAACTGCCTGCTGTTTCAGAAAGTCCAGGCTGCGCGGACGGATCGGACGATACAGCATTCCCGCCTGACAGAAACGACAACCGCGGATGCAGCCTCTCTGTATTTCCAGAACTACACGATCCTGCGTCACTTTGATATATGGCACCAGTGGCTTCTTCGGATAATACGTATCCGACATATGCATTTCCACTTCTTTTACTACCGTAGCCGGCACCCCTTCCACAACCGGTTCAAAGCTCTTCAACGTGCCGTCCTCATGATAGGATGCCTCGTAGAACTGTGGCACATAGATTCCCGGTATCTGTGCTGCTCTTTTGAGAAATGCCACCCGTTCCTCTCCGGATGCTCTCCATTCTTTATACGCATCCATCAGGTCACGGTAAACAGTCTCACCCTCTCCGATATAAAACAGGTCAAAGAAATCTGCGATCGGTTCCGGATTATAAGAACAGGGGCCGCCACCGATCACAAACGGATCCTCCAATCCCCGCTGCGTGGCAAGCAGAGGGATCCCGGACAGATCCAGTATCTGCAGGATATTCGTATAGCACATCTCATACTGCAGTGTAATGCCCAGAAAATCAAATTCTTTGATCGGATCCTGTGACTCCAGTGCAAAGAGCGGAATCTTTTGCTCTCGCATGATCTGATCCAGATCTACCCAGGGAGAATACACGCGTTCACAATATACGTCATCCCATTGGTTGAACATATCATACAGGATCTGGATACCCAGATGGGACATACCGATCTCATACACATCCGGAAAGCACATGCAAAAACGAATATCTATCTTGTCTTTGTCTTTTTTTACCATATTGATCTCATTGCCAATATATCTTGCCGGTTTTTCCACCGATAGCAGGATTTCATCCGATAATGCCAGTTTTCTCATAGTTGTACCTTTCTTTCTTATTTACTTTTATGTAACAGCACGAAACCATTTTCTTTCAGGATATGACAGACGGTGTCTGGATCCCGTTTTATTGATCAAAGGGATTTCGGATCCCGTTTTTGTTGCAGAACTGCTGCAGCTGTCGTTCCATGCCACGCCAGAGCTGATCGTCCGCCAGGCACTTTCTGACATACTCACGGTCAAAACCGCGATAGGAAAAATCATTGGCAAAGGCAAAGACCAGAAGACCCAACAGCATCATTGCCGCTAGCCAACGGATCATACGACAGGACGCACGAAAGCGCATGCCTTCCTCCCGATCCGTTTCCCCGCGCATATCCCGGCGGCTGCTCTGTCTCACGGTATTCCACGTCGGACTCTGCCCGTCTGTATGCCACTGCCTGTTCCGGCCGCCGGCTGATCCCGTTGCTTCCCACGGCATTGTTTCAAAAGAAGCCTTCGCCTCCAGGATCCTCTGCTGACGGCTCGTCTGTGTCAATGGTTCTTTTTCCATAAAAATCGCCTCTCCCTTTCTTCTATACGGATGTCCGGAATGTCTCTTTGGAAAGCCCCAAACCGGAACCACTTAACGTATTCACCTTAATCTATGAAAGGAAGCGGCGATTTATACATAACGAAAGCCGTTATAGATTATTTCCATTCTAAGCCCGGATATTCAATACATTTATCACGGATCAAAAGTTCATGCACGGCATCCAGTGCAGACTGGTTCTGAAAGAGTACCTTATTGATCTGCTCCACGATCGGCATAACAACATCATATTTACGTGCCAGATTCAACGCTGCCTTGGCAGAATATACGCCCTCAACGACCTGATTG
>CAUCOL010000110.1 GCA_958444395.1 uncultured Lachnospiraceae bacterium | reverse complement strand
CCGGATGAGTATAAGGAGAACAGTGATGCACTTTTGGTAAATATTGATGCATTCAAAAAGTATCTGACAAAGACCTTTGGAAAGGCAAATATACCGGGACAGCCAAAGGACAATGGCAAGCCGTTAAAGGACTGGGTATATACAAGTATCCTGATCTATGTAGACGATTCGTCTAATGTAGAGGAGGTACAGCAGAATTTACAGGACATGGGATTTCAGGCAAGCAGTAATAAAGAGCTGTTGGAATCGGCACAGAAAAATCTGCAGATCGTTGAGTTGGTATTGGGTGGTATCGGTATGGTTGCCTTTCTGGTGGCAGCGATCGGTATTGCCAATACGATGATGATGTCTACCTATGAAAGAACGAAAGAAATCGGAGTTATGAAGGTGCTTGGCTGCGATATGCGTGATATTCAGAAGCTGTTCCTGATGGAGGCTGCATTTATCGGATTTATCGGTGGTGTCGTCGGACTGGGCTTTACCTGCATTATTTCGTATGTGATCAATCAATTTGCGCAAAGCTCCGGGGGAATGAATGGTAACATATCGCAGATCACCTGGTGGCTTGCATTGGTTGCAGTAGCATTTTCAACTGTGATGGGTATGCTGGCAGGATATTTCCCTGCAAGAAGAGCCATGAAGCTGAGTCCGCTGGCAGCGATCCACACGGAGTAAATGTCAGGCAGAGGCTGAGATGCAGATGAGTAAGCAGGCATAAGGCGTATGAATGGCAGATTGTGAAAGATTTACCAATAAACAGATACACAGTGCTTCAGGAGGTCGGTGACTTCCCGAAGCACTTTTTGTATGCCCGGAAAAAGGTCGAGTAATTGCGGAAACCACATTCATAGCAGGCATCCGTGGCAGATATACCATTTTGGATCGCTTCTCTGGCAAGCAGCAGCCGTTTGGTAGAAAGATAAGATCCGATACTGTAACCGGTTTCTTCCTTAAAGGTATGCATCAGATAGTATTTGCTGATATAAAAATGCCCTGCCAGATCATCGATCGAGATATTTTCCTGCAGATGCTCATTCAGGTAGCGGATGATCTCCAGTATTTTCTCATTAGAGGAATTTGTTTCTATATATTTCGGTTCCCTACCGGCAAAGGCACGGTTTAGAAGGATCATCAGCTGCAGAAACAGGACGCGGCGGTTCAGATCCTGAGCGAAATCCTGCTCATTCAGAGCTTTTTCAAGATCATGAAAGGTCTGGAATAATTTTTTGTTTTTCAGCGAAGGAATCCGCAGAACATGGCTGGAAGAACCGGTATGAATGAAGCATTGCTCCAGGTTACAATCTTCGGTGCGATACGTGTTTATAAATGCAGGAGATACATATAAAATAATGCGCTCATAAGTCTGATCGGAATGGATCACCGGCCGGTGAATCTCGCCGGCTTTGATCAGAACCAGATCCATCGGCTGCAGCAGATAGCTTTTCCCTTCGATCGAATAGCTGATATCTCCCTGCAGGAACAGAAGGATCTTATGAAAATCATGATAATGAAAATCAATCGAACGCTGCATATTTTCTTTTAGATGAAACAACTTAAAATCGCTCTCCAGATACCCTTTTTTCTCATAGGACAATTCTTTCGACATGATAACCTCCATTCCGCTGACGCTTTGCGTCAAAGGAGTCGCTGCGATCCGGGCTGATTTGTGATGCCAGTGGCACAAAGAGCCGTGTGAAGCACTCCATGTATCTTCGGATATATGAAATAGTATAACGCAATATTTGCAATATAGAAAGCATTATTGTAATATAAATTGCAGATAATGCTTGTTAATATTAAATAAAAGCGCATCTGAATAGAAAATGGTAGCAGGCGGCTCCAGGTGAATTGCCCGTAAATAAGCCATTTTAGAACAGCATAGATGGCTATGGAGGAGAAAAATGGAATATTTTGGAAAATCACATAAACTAGACAATGTATGTTATGATATACGTGGACCGGTTATGGACGAAGCCAATCGAATGATTGCCGGTGGTGAAGATATATTAAAGCTGAATATAGGAAATCCGGCGACTTTTGGATTTGAGGCACCGGATGAGATCATAAGTAAGATGACGCAGAGCCTGACGCAGACAGAAGGTTATTCGGATTCCAAAGGACTTTTAAGTGCCAGGGAAGCGATCGCCGGATATTGCAAAGAAAAAGGGATGCATAATGTAACGGTGAACGATATCTATACAGGAAATGGTGTCAGTGAATTGATCACGATGTCTATGCAGGGACTGCTGGATCATGGGGATGAGATCCTGGTACCATCTCCGGATTATCCGTTGTGGACGGCATCCGTTACATTGGCAGGTGGCACAGCCGTACATTATCTGTGTGATGAATCCTCCGAATGGTATCCTGACATAGAGGATATGCGAAGCAAGATTACGGACAAGACGAAGGGCATCGTCGTGATCAATCCGAACAATCCGACCGGAGCATTATATCCGAAGGAAATCCTGGAGCAGATCGTAGATCTTGCCAGAGAATTTGGCCTGATCCTTTTTGCAGATGAGATCTATGACCGTCTGGTGATGGATGGCAGAGAGCATGTAGCACTTGCTTCTCTGGCACCGGATGTATTGACACTTAGCTTCAATGGATTGTCAAAGTCACATCTGATCGCCGGATATCGCTGTGGATGGATGTGCCTGTGTGGGGATAAATCCCATGCAAAAGGATACATAGAGGGACTGAATCTGTTGTCTGCCATGCGTCTGTGTTCCAATGTACCGGCACAGTCGGTGGTTCCGGAGGCATTGAAACACCGGGAGGCAACAGAGCAGCTGCTGGTACCGGGAGGACGTGTCTATGAGCAGAGAGAGTTCATTTATAATGCATTGAATGAGATACCGGGTATTCATGTGGTCAAACCAAAAGCGGCTTTTTATATTTTCCCGAAAATGGATATTCAGAAATTCCATATACAGAACGATGAACAGTTTGCGCTTGATTTCCTGAAGCAGAAGAAGATTCTGATCACACACGGTCAGGGCTTCCATTGGGAACAGCCGGATCATTTCCGTATCGTATATCTGCCGGACGTGCAGGTATTACGGGAAGCATGCAGCCGTATGACAGAATTTTTTGAGACATATCGTCAGTAAATGTGAATAAGGAAGCGGGAACTTGAGGTAGAATATTGCACATAGACTTATTTTGGAAAGACATGGAGAGGATTAGAAATGAGAAAAACAAAAATAATATGTACATTAGGTCCGGCTACCGACACAGATGAAATGGTGGAACAGCTGATTAATGAAGGCATGAATGTGGCAAGATTTAACTTTTCACATGGCACGTATGAGGAACAGAGCAAGAGGATGGACCGGGTACGCCGTATGCGTAAGAAATGCGGAAAACCGGTTGCCATGCTGTTAGATACAAAAGGACCGGAGATTCGTCTTGGTACCTTTAAAGAGGGTAAGATTGCATTGAAACTGGATCAGAAGTTTAATCTGGTCTGTGATGAAGTAGAAGGCAATGAGAAACAGGTTAGTGTCACGTATGACCGTTTATATCAGGATGTGACGGTGGGTTCGACGATCCTGATCGATGATGGTCTGGTCGAACTCCGGGTGGAGGCGATCCGTGATAAGACAGTACAGTGCGTTGTACGCAACGATGGAGAGATCTCAGATCATAAGGGCGTAAACCTTCCGGGGATTCATGTCAATCTGCCCTATCTGAGTGAAAAAGACAGAGCGGATATTTTATTTGGTATAAAAAATGATGTAGATTTTATCGCGGCATCATTCGTACGCTCCGCATTTGATGTAAAACTGATCCGTAATCTGCTGGATGCAAATGGTGGAGCTTCGATCAACATTATTGCGAAGATAGAAAATGGTGAAGGCGTAGAAAATATCGATGAGATTATCCGTGAATCCGATGCGATCATGATCGCACGGGGAGACATGGGTGTGGAACTGCCGGAGGAAGAGGTGCCGATCGTTCAGAAGATGATCATTAATAAGGTCTATGAAGCAGGCAAACAGGTGATCATAGCGACACAGATGCTGGATTCCATGATGAAGAACCCACGTGCTACCAGAGCCGAGACGGCAGATGTGGCAAATGCTGTCTATGACGGAACCAGCGCGATCATGCTGTCCGGGGAGACGGCTGCCGGCAGATTTCCGCTGGAAGCATTAAAGACGATGGTGCGTATCGCAGAAAGAACAGAGCAGGATGTGGATTATAAGAAACGTTTTTACGGCAGAGAAAGAGTTGCAAATCCGGATGTAACCGATGCAATCTGTCATGCGACCTGTACGACAGCGTATGATCTGAATGCCAGTGCGATCGTTACCGTGACCAAATCCGGACGTTCCGCAAGGATGATCTCAAGGTATCGTCCGGCATGTGACATCATCGGAGGTAGCACTTCTGAAAAGGTATGCCGTCAGATCAATATGTCCTGGGGTGTCGTACCGGTATTACTGGAAGAGAAAAAAGAGGTGTTTGAACTGTTTGATCATGTGATCGAGACAGCACGTTCGAAAGGCTATATCGCTTCCGGAGATATGGTGGTGATCACATCCGGTCTGCCGATCGGTATCTCCGGTACTACGAATATGATCAAAGTGGAGACAGTAAAATAAAATGTACAATGTATAACACAAATACAGAGCATAGAGTCTGCAGCACCTGTACTATCTCGAAAAGAGGAAAAAGCACTCATTAGTCAGTCACTATAAAAAGGATTTTGTATCCAAAGAAAACACTCCTGTGACCGGATGATATCCGGCTGCAGGAGTGTTTTATGCTGTTCATGTATAGAAAAATGCTCTTAATGTAGAGTGACAAAGGGCAAAACGCTGGTTTTGCCCTTTGTTCTTTATTTCTGAAGCAGATTGCTCCAGATAATGTTTATAAATAATATTGTGTGCAGGCTTTCTGATTTATTCTGCCTCGTAGGCTTCCCGCACAGCGCATGCCAGCTGATCTGCGCAGGATGTGCCGCGGAAACCACACTGTACGCCTTTGATCTTGCTTTCAATCTGTTCCACCGTCAGTCCATCTACCAGGCGGGGAATGGCTTTTAAATTTCCATTGCATCCGCCGGTAAATACGACATTTGTGATCACATCGCCGTTAATATCGAAAGCGATCTGTGTTGAACAGGTTCCTTTTGTTTTGTATACGTAGTGCATAATTCATCCTCTTTTCTGTAATTATTTGTGTGATAACGGGAACAGATCACATAGATCTGTATGCCGCTAAAAGCAGATATCTGTGTAGTTACGCCATCAAAGCGTGGACAGCTTCTTCCATGACCCTATCAATGCTGTCGTTTATGACGAGATCGGCTTTATGGTCCGCAGGCGTTGCTGTCTTGTTGATCAGAACAAGATGTTTACCGTGGAAATAGTCGATCAATCCGGCAGCAGGGTATACTACCAGAGAAGTACCGCCGATGATCAGAGTATCAGCCTGTGAAATGGCACGGATGGAAGCGGTCAGGATCGTATCGTCCAGCCCTTCTTCATATAGAACAACATCCGGTTTGATCACGGCTCCACATTTCGGACAGACAGGGACACCCTCCGACTGCAGGATAAAATCTGCATCATAAAATGCATGACATCCTGTACAGTAATTTCGTAAAACAGAACCATGTAGTTCATAGACGGTTTTACTTCCGGCTGCCTGGTGCAGACCATCGATATTCTGTGTGACGACAGCAGACAGCTTTCTCATCTGCTCCAGCTGTGCCAGCGCCTTGTGACAGGCATTTGGTCTGGCATCCGGGTAAACCAGGTTCTTCTTATAGAAGGCGAAGAAATCTTCCGGATACTGTACGAAAAATGTATGTGACACAAGCTGCTCCGGTGTAAAATTGCGATTCAGCTTCTGACTGTACAGTCCGTTGGAACTGCGAAAATCAGGAATATCGGATGCGGTAGATACACCGGCCCCACCAAAGAAAACAATATTCCGGCTTTCTTTTATAATGTCAGAAAGCTCCTGGATCTTATCATTCATGCGCATGCCTCCTTTGGTCGTATTTTAGCATAATCTGCGCGAAAAATCCATATGCCGGGAAAGGGGAAAAAACACTGCCGTCAAAGGAAAAACAGGGTAGAATTTCTGCTTGCG
Organism: uncultured Lachnospiraceae bacterium; assembly: GCA_958444395.1. Lineage (GTDB taxonomy): Bacteria > Bacillota > Clostridia > Lachnospirales > Lachnospiraceae > Jutongia. The sequence continues at coordinate 324 of CAUCOL010000110.1, read as the reverse complement.
CAATGGAGAGGTTGTTCGTATAATAAATAAGAGTACGAAAAAATACAGAACATCTGCTTATGGAAGACAGGAAACCGGGGAAATCAAGCTCCTTTGGCAATGTGTTTTTTCACAGCAGGTGTTCAGAAATGAGGAAAACATGAACGAATCTAATGGAGCTATTCGAGATGCCAGAACACTGGGAATCCCTAAGATGCTGCTTTTGGGACTGCAGCATATGTTTGCTATGTTTGGGGCTACAATCCTGGTACCGATTCTGGTCAACAGTTACTTTCTGGATGCATGTGGTGAGAATCTGACACAGGGGCTGACCGTGTCTGTTAC
>CAUCOL010000109.1 GCA_958444395.1 uncultured Lachnospiraceae bacterium | reverse complement strand
GGTGAGGTCGTACACAGAGTACTCTGAATCTGAGGGGCAGAGTCCGCAACCGGTATGTTCGATGTATGAAGGGAACGGTAGAATAGGATCAGACCAATAAATCCTACGCAGATCAATGCAGACCACACGATCAGAAATGGCTTGATCGAATTCTCTGAGAGCTGTTTGTGGGTCTTTTGCTGAAAAAGTGAACTGCGTATATGCTCATAGCGGAGTGTAGATGGGTTCTGCGCAACTTCGGTAAAGCCTTGCAGGAGAAGCAGGGAATCCCGCAGTTTTATCAGAGAGGAAAAACGCTGCTCCGGATGCAGCCGGCAGCCGGTAGAAAGTGTCTGGCGGATCGTATCGTTTTGCATATCCGGAACCTGTTGCAGAAGCTGCAGCAGCAGCTGACAGATCGTGTACTGCAGCAGTTGATCGAACTGTTTGGCTGTCCGTTTGGCATAGGGGATCTTTTCGGGAGCATGGCAGGAATCAGAATAAGCATCACACCGGTCTGAATAATTCAGATCGCCCAGACAGAAATGATCCTTTCGGAAATAAATATTCTGGGGATGAATATCGGCAGAATATATACCGGCACGCATCAGTTCTTCTGCTGCATGCGTCAGGTCGATTCCAAGAGACAGAAGCTGCTGCAGAGTCATAGGATGCAATCGCAGAAAGGTGGAAAAGGTAGGAAGAAAAGGATAAAAAAGGTAATAACAGGAGCCAATGTGCAGAATCTTTTCGGGCAGAAGAAGATATGTGTCCGACAAATGGGACAAGACCTGGCTTCTTTTTCTGGAAAAGAAACGGGAAGGGATTTTCTTAAGAATCTTTTTTTCACCGCTTTTGGTATGTGTCAGAAGAAGGACTGTACTGAATGCGTCCAGCCGCAGGCACTCCTGAACAGAATAGGTGGACGCGATTTTACGCGGAAGATTGATTGTGGATGGTGCTTTGGAATGAAACAGCATAGGTGACTCCTTTCATTTACTGGTCATGCTTCAGAAACATATCTGAGTGGATTTAATAGATTTTGATCGTGCAGGATGCAGATGTCCGGACAGATCCGGCAGTCCGGCACTGCAGTGTTACGACTCCCTTTTTTAATGCTTTTAAGGTGACAGCAGAACGACCTGCTAAGACTGGTGTGCTGGTCTGTATGGATAAAACAGAAGGATCCGAGCATTTGTATGATAACGGGATAGAACGCAGATCCTGCCGGGCATCGGAATGAAATACACATTCCAGAGAAAAAACACTGCCTGTCTTATGTTGAGAAAAGGAATCTGCAAATTGCAGTAAGCCTTGTGTTTTTCTTTTCTTTCCGGAAGTTTTTTCTCTGTTTTTCCGGATGGTATCTTTTCGCCGTGTTCTTTTTGCTGAGGTTTTCTTTTTTATTTTGTTTTTTAAAGAAGAGCGGGTGTGTTTTGTTCGTTTCGGTGCGTCGGTTGGTTTTAAAGAGGATATAGGTGACTGGTTGACGGGAGCGGCAGATTTTTCATGTGGTGTTTTACCGGATGGGACGGCCGGTTGTACTTTCCTTTGAGAGGAAGAATTTCTCGTAGTGGTTCTTTTCGGTCGTTCCGATGGTTTTGGAGTATGCTTCGCATGAGGGTGGATCACCTGAGAGCGGATCGTATAATTTGCGGCAGCATTTTGTAGATTGGTTAATGTGAAAATATAGCCTTTGTGTTTTTTTAAGAGATATTGGACAGACAGTTTACGCTTGTCCGGCTGATACTCATAGGTATCCGGTGTAATGGGCTGACCGGCATCATCAAACAGCTGAAAGGAGAAAGAAGAAACTTCTTTTGTCCTGATGAAGATCCGGACTTCACTCTTTTGTGAAGAGATATTGTACACGCAGTAATAGTGCGTGGTATCAGAAGAGATCTTATTCTGATATGTGATATCGTTCGTCAGTGTAAGTGCATGCTCGATCGTATCATTGGAGGCCGCATATACAGATGCGGCACTGAAACATAATAAAAAGAATAATAAAACGGTAAAAAAGATCAAGTGCCGTATCTGACGAAGGAAAAGCTTTGTATGTCGTAAGAAGTAAAGGGTCATATGCATTCCTTTCTTCTCTTTAAAACCAAATTCATTGTAATATACCGATGATAAAAAAACTATTCCCAAAATCAGACAAAATAGCAAAGCTAAAATTATCCGGATTTTGGGAATATAGTATATCTGCTTATGAATATATATTGTTTTTGATATAATTAAAAACAGGTTATATGATCGTGCTCTGACCTCTTATAGAAGGTTTTAAGCGACTTTTAAATATAACTGATAAATACGTAGCCGGCAGCTTTAAAATGGCTCTCAGCAGTGGATAAGGACATTTTAGTGGAATGTCCGGTTGTTGGATCAAACCATGTAACAGAGGACGTATCGTAAGCAGTGATGAGTACAGCGTCCGTTGCATTTTTCATGGCGATCACCGGCTTTTCATTGCTGACAAAATACAGGATCTCATCTACAGTGCAGCCGGTCAGATTGACCGGATTGTCCAGATATTTGCGAAGAACCTCCATAGCACCGGATCGGCCGGTCTGGCTGGCTGTTACCTGGGATGCCTGTAAAAGCATCTGTACACAGGCCTGCATGCTGGATGTGCCATTTGTGGCAGTTACGGTATGGATACCGGACAATGTCTTGCTGAGGAACTTGCCGCCACGCTCCCAGACAATGTGTGACTGGCTGTCCATGACGACACCCATCTGTGTATCCGCCAGGCGGATCGCATCGCCGGCATTATCCAGTGAAGTCGTGATACCGCCAAAGGCATAAACATAGTATTTTAATTCCTGCTGCTTTATTGTACTCAGATGCAGTGTGGTGTTTTCTGTGACCATAACGAACTTGGTCGAGGTTACAGTCGGCATTGCTTTCATAATAAAGCCGGATGGCAGGGAAATGTACTTCTCTGTCAGTGTTTTGTCCATGACACGGGAGGTCAGGTCAACGGATTTGACCGTTGTATTTTTCTGGTTCATTACGTCGTCGTCGGAGATACGTTTGAACCGGCTGCCGATTTTTCTGACCCGTTTTAGATGGATCACATTGTCATCCACGGAGGATTTTGTGATGTAAATATTTTTCTTTTTGTACACCTTCAAAACTTTACTCAGACAGTCTGCAATCACCATTTTGTAGACCGGCATGATCTGTTCGCCGTCGGTGGATTCATAGATATCTTTATTTTTTACAAAGCCATATACGATATTGGAATCAATTGTTCCCAGCACACGGATGCTTTCGTTTTTATTGGACTTGACCGTAATCTCTTTTTCGGAGTTCAGATCCAGGATCGTGATATAGGAAGCCGGCTTTTTGCTGGTAGCATTGGACCAGACGAAACATTTGGCAGATTCCATCATTGCGAAGTTGTCGCTGGAAGCATTTTTCGTCAGGATCGTATATTGTCTGGATGTAATATTGTAGGCGTATACAACGTCATTTAATGAAAAATAAAATATATTTTTGTTGTTTACATAGCAGAATGTTCCAAAGTCCTCTTTTAACTGCTGATAGGTAGTCGTAAGCGGAATATAGACACGCTCATTGATCTGGTTTTCCTCCGGGTCATAGTTGTACAGCAGGATGCCGACACGTCCCTCATAATCACCGCAGTTCATATAGCCGTAGACAATAAAGTTTACAGTGCCGTTTTCTTCGACATTCAGAATACGGATATTATGCTGGTCATAATAATCACGCAGATAATCTTTGGATGACTGGATAAATGAAAATACCTGATTCAGGGTGTTTTTCTTCAAGTCGTAGTACCAGAGAGAACCGTTGCGGACAAAGGCGAATTTACTGCTGTCCTCATTCGTAGTAATGTTCAGATCTTTTGCATTTGTGATGCCGATCTTAAATTCATATTCTGTCATGGATGTCAGTGCAGGATCAAACATGGCTTCCATTGTACGCTGAAAATACAGCAGATAGATTCTGTCACCGGAATACCGGACGCGGTAAAACTCCTTGATTTGATACGTCTCTGTACCGGAAGAGGTTTTGGCAGTAACATAATAATCCTGTTCGATCGCAGCCGTTTCAATATTGATCTCTTTGATCGTTGGAATGCAGGCTGTGATCATCTTTGGATTCAGATTATTCCAGGTAACCAGCTTGTAGCTGGAATTGATCGTAACATTGGCAAGAGAGGAGTCGTTTGTTCCATCTGTCTCCAGATAGCTTTGTATATCCAGAGATTTTCCGTTATCAAAGGTGGCGTTATGGAACTGTTCCACGAAATTTAATTTCTCTTTCAGATAAAAATCACTTTCATAATATTTAATGCGTGTAAAAAAGTGAATCTGTTTGCTTAAATTGGTGGTTAATGTGATTTTAAGACCGTATTCGGTACTTGTATCCATTGCCGTATCCAACTTTAATTTAATGGTTTTATAGTTTCCATCGGTATCAAAAGCGGATAAGCTGCCACTGGTCATGACACTGTTGTTGGCAATGTCTTTTAATTCATAATCCAGTTTCTTAATGGAAGACTCATTTTCTGCTATTTTTACTAGAAATGTTTTGGAAGTATCCAGCGGAGTGATAGACTCACGAACCTTTGCACTGTCCATTTCACTGCTATAACCGTGCAGCGTATTTACTGTATATTTATTTAACTGCATATACATCAATGGAAATGTGGAGTCCTGCAGACTGGTTGCAGTGGCTGTTCCGATATTGATATTTGGAATGCTTTTACTGAAGAAGAAAATAGAAAATCCAAATATAACTAAAAGTCCTAAAAATTTATAAAAATATTTCACGATGATAACCATGCCTTTCTATCAACCTGTTAATAGTATAGAGGGTTCTAAGATAAAAGGCAAGCGGCTGACAATGCACAAATTATTAAAATTTGCATAAGATAATAGAAATTGGAAAGGATGTATAAAATCCGGAAAGGGGCTTGGATGGAACGAGTGACAGAAAAGAGGGATGCATCCGAAGAGACCAGAAACCATTTTACACAGGAGGCATCGGGAGAATATCAGGAGCTGTCTGGTGATCTGAATCATCTCTACCCGATCGAAATGGCAGAGTACCGGAAGATGGTGTCGGGGGTCTGTGACCAGATGGATTATCGTGGGAGTATGATGTATGACTGCTATCCGGACAAAGAGACGGTACGCAGGATGGCAGGCAGTATCTGCTGTGCCTGTCAGTCAGATGGAATGTGGCGGGGAGACAGGGAGAAGATGCGTCCTATCGTGGAAATGATGCTGTGTCATGAAATGGACTGCCGACGTCAAAAAAAGGGCTGTCATCGCCCTTTTCCCAAATAGATATTCATTGATCAGCCGTAGTATAAAACAGGTTGCCGGCCCGTTATTCTTCCTTTAGAAGCATCTGGTAGATCTCCCGTTTGGACAGACCGCGGTCGGCAGCCACTTTCTTCATGGCATCTTTTTTGGACAGACCTTGTTCCAGATAAATCTGCATATGTTCGTTCAGATCCATTGCACTCCAGGATGCCTGTGCCTGTTCATCGAGAGATTTGCGGTCGGCACCCTCCAGCACGAGCACGTATTCACCTCTTGGATCATTTTTCTCATAGAAAGAGATCGCTTCCTCCAGAGTTGTCAATGTAACCGTCTCATGGATCTTTGTCAGCTCACGGCATAATGTGATCGAACGGTTTCCCAGTGTGCTATACAGCTGTGCCAGTGTACTTTTCAGATGATGCGGCGCTTCATACAGGATCGTGGTACGTGTTTCAGTCACCAAGGAATCAAGGATGCGTCGTCGTTCCTTTTTATCGGAAGGAAGAAATGCTTCAAAAGCAAATCGTCTGGTCGATAAACCGGACAGGGTCAGTGCCGTAATACAGGCACAGGCACCCGGAAGTGAGGTAACTGTTACACCGGCGGCATGTGCCTGGCGCGCAATCTCTTCTCCGGGATCAGAGATACCGGGGGTACCGGCATCGGTGACCAGGGCGATATTTTCACCGTCCAAAAGGTGTGATACCAGCGTCTCTGCTTTTTCTATTTTATTGTATTCATGATAGCTCGTCATGGGCGTTTTTATTTCAAAATGATTTAATAATTTGATCGTATTTCTGGTGTCTTCTGCTGCGATCAGATCAACTTCCTTTAATGTACGGATGACACGGAAAGTCATATCCTCCAGATTACCGATCGGGGTAGCACATAAATATAAAGTTCCGGACATGGGATACCTCTTTTCTAAGCAATAGCATGTTGATTGTAGTACCGTGTATTATTTTGAATCCAGGTTATATATATCGTATATTTCCTGTGTGTATACGCCAGGTGCCTGATATACGACAAGAGGAGACTCGATCTTTACCATAGAATTGCCGCCTCGTACTGCTTCGATCAGAACCATATTTGGCTCCTTGTCTACATAGGAATGTACAAAACGCATGCGCTTCGTCTCAAGCCGGTGTGCAGACAGGGTATTAATAATCTCCACCAGACGAAAGGGACGATGCACC
>CAUCOL010000108.1 GCA_958444395.1 uncultured Lachnospiraceae bacterium | reverse complement strand
GTGCTGTGATAGCCGGGGGGATTGTCTTTAGTCTGAAGAGAGCCGGTGTGTTACAGCGGATGCAGGAAGGTCTTCAGATGGAATAAAGTATGGGGACAAGAGAGGATAGCAGGATGACAGGACAAATTATAAAGAAGGTGCATGATGTGCATCCGTTGATTCATTGTATTACGAATTATGTCAGTATGAATGATTGTGCCAATATACTGCTTGCCTGTGGTGGTGTAGCCATTATGGCAGAAGATATACATGAAGTGGAGGAGATTACTTCACTTTGCAATGGGCTGACTCTGAATATGGGAATGTTGACGGAAGCAAAGTGCGAGTCGATGATCTTGGCGGGACAGCGCGCAAATGCGCTCGGTCATCCGGTGGTGTTTGATCCGGTTGGGGTGGGATCTTCGACATTTCGCAGAGAGGCGGGTGAAAAGATCCTGCAGCATGTCCGGTGCAGTGTAATACGTGGAAATGTATCAGAGATTAAGACGCTGGCATTTGGCAGTAAGGCTTCACAGGGCGTGGAAGCCGACAAGACAGATCAGATTACCCGGGAGAATTTGGAGCAGTCGGTTGCATGTGCCAGAGCATTGGCACAAAGGACAGGAGCTGTTATTGTGATGACGGGGGCGGTTGATCTGGTATCGGATGCAACGACGACATATGCAGTGCGAAATGGTCATCCGATGATGCGACGTGTGACAGGAACAGGGTGCCAGTTATCGGCATTGACGACAGCATATGTGGCGGCGAACAGAGAGAGCATTCTGGAAGCTGCTATGACTGCTGTATGTGCAATGGGAATTGCCGGTGAGACAGCTTATCGGCGGATGGATCGCCAGGATGGAAATGCATCCTATCGGAATTATATCATCGATGCCATTTGTCATATGGAGGATGCGAAGATCGGGCAAGATGGAAATGTTCAGAAAATAGCTGAAGTGTAGGATTGTAAAATGAATGAACATAAGATTAGTTTTATATATTGTACGAATGATTTAGAGTATCAAAAAGAATGTGAAAGCTATATCAAAAATCTACATATACCGGAGGGATATCTGATCGAATGCATCCCGATCGTAGGTGCTGCTTCTATGACGGCAGGGTATAACAGAGGGCAGCAGTTATCGGATGCAAAGTATAAGATATACCTTCATCAGGATGTTTTCCTAGTGTATAAAGATCTTTTGATCGATACGATCAAAATCTTTCAGGTGCATCCGGAGATCGGGCTGTTGGGAATGGTTGGTACAAAACGGATTCCGGCGAATGGCTGTATGTGGACGTCGAGGATGCGAACGGGAGCGTTATATTCGTATGTTTTCGGAATGCAGGAAGATTTTTTTGACATTCCGTGTTCTGAAAGCCGTTCTGTGTCTTTCGTACAGGCAGTGGATGGTTTATTTATGATGACGCAGTATGATATTCCATGGAGAGAAGATTTGTTTGATGCCTGGGATTTTTATGATCTGTCACAATGTATGGAATATGCACGACATGGTTACAGGATCGGTGTACCGTTTCAAAAGAAGCCGTGGACAGTTCATGATAATGGATATTTGAATCTGCAGAAGTATCATTTTTATCGAAAACGTTTCTTGCAGGAGTATTTTCCGATGGGAAGGGAAGAGATTGCAGCATGCGATGCTGCAGCAGAGTCTTTTGCACAAAGAGCAGAACAGGAGCAGGAGCAGATAGAACCATTAAAGCAGGAAGTGATTTCTTTAATTCGACAGAAGAATTATGCGGCAGCTTTTGAAAGAAGCCGGCAAAATTTAGAAAGATGCAGAGAGAACGAAGAATACTGTATCTTATATGTTTTGCTTAATATCTATATGCAAGAGACCGGTTTTTATCGCAGTGATCAGACGTTGCGTGCGGATCAGCCGGTGATATTTGATTACTTTGAGAGACAGGAGGAACCGGTGGAATGGCTGTATGGTCACTTTCACAGGATATTGCACTGTCTGTGGAGAAGCCGTTTTCGGTTATCCGAGCCAGAGTGTGCAGAGGCTGAGAGGTATTTAGAACTGACGGGAATATCTGGGGTTGCCAGGGATATTTTAGGAGAAAATGAATAGTTTATCGATCTGAAAATATGCATTAATCTCCGGTTGGAAGATTCTAAAAATATGTAGCACCTTTATTTTTTCCCCGGATATTCCAGCATCAGATCATCCTTTGGATACAGAAATTTATTCATTTTCTGCCAGAAGAGGCGTTTCTTTGCCGGGGTAGGCACTTCTACCACATACCGTTCATAGGCATTTACGATCGTGGTGTCCAGATACTGGCTGACGCGTGGCTGGTTTCGGGTGTAGTTCATATGGACATGTCCATGAAAGAAGTAATGTGGTTTATAATGTTCCATGACCCAGCGGAAGCAGTTAAAACCCTTATGAGGCAGATCCGGTGCGTCTCCCAGTCCCAGGGCGGGAGCATGTGCCACAAATATATCCAGTCCACCACGGATGCGGATACGCCAGTTTAGACGGGAGAGGCGTTTCTGCATCTGTTTTTCGGTGTACTGGTATTTTTTCATGCTATAACTCATGGAACCGCCCAGTCCGGCGATGCGCAGTCCCTTATAGACAAAGACACGGTCATCGATACAGACGCACCCGTCGGGAGCTTTCCGGTCGTAGTGTCCATCATGATTTCCATGCACGTACAGGACAGGTGCACTGGTAAAGGTCGCAAGGAAGGAGAGGTATTCCGCTTTCAGATCACCGCAGGAGATGATCAGGTCGATCCCTGCCAGTTTTTCTTTTTCAAAAAAGTCCCATAAGAATTTTGATTCTTCATCCGATAAAATTAATATTTTCATACATATCCCCATTGTTTATTTATAATGTGAAGGTGGATTGTTTCAGACCACGTAGTGCTACCAGTTCTTTGGCATGATCGTCAAGCTGTTGGATGGTTGGAATCTCTCCGAGGATTCCCTCGATCAGCCAGTCCATCATCATGATATCTTCCGCAGCCAGTGTTTCTCCCTGCTTGCAGCGCAGGATGTGGTCAGTGTCATACAATGGACCGGAGAAGATCGTGAAGCTGCCGTTTGCAATGGATTGCTTCATAAAGTGCAGCAATCGTCTGGTCTGTTCCGGTACACTGCTTCCCAGGATGACATCCAGTACATTTGCAGATAGCCCCCACCAGTAGTTGAGTGCTTTTGGCGCTTTAGTTGTGTCTGTCTGCCAGGAACCACGCATAATACTGTTGATCAGCTCTTCGTAAAAGGCACCCCATTGGTAGACGGTGGTTGCGATGTTTTTCGTTCCATGCTCTGTCAGACAGTAAAGACCCAGTGCGCGGTCTTCTTTGGTCGGTGATACCATATTTTGCGAAGAAATATAAGAGATGCCGTGGGTGCGGAAATATTCTTCGGCGTGTACATTTTTCTGCGTGGACCATTGCAGATGGATCCTGGCGCGGGGATTGACCGTGCGTACTCCCAGGGCAAAGGCATTGATGCCGGGGATCACGCCATAGATCGGATAGTCGGCAAGATAACCGATATCATCCTGATCGCTCAGACTGGCAGCCAGCATGCCCAGCAGGAACTTCCCCTCATAGATGCGGATTCCGTAAGTACGGATCGATGCATGAGGGGAGTTTAATGAGCAGTTCAGGATCTTTGTATTTGGATACAAAGGTGCTATTTTGATGCAGGCACGGATGAACATAGGGGCAATCGTGAAGATAATGTCGTAGCCCTCTTTACAGAGGCGTGTCAACAGTGCTTCATCCTCAACATATGGCTTGGCGATAAATGCCTGTGCGTCAATATTTCCCTGAAAAACATTCAGAATATGCCTGCGTCCCAGCTCCTGCCCATAGATCCAGTCAGAGGCAGATGGTTCTGTGTCATAGATAAATGCGACTTTGTGTACCTTTGGTGATTGGATCTTTTTTATGACAGAGGTTTCTGTGGTGGGGACTGTCAGAAGTTCTACCGGATCCTGATCGTTTAATGCCTGGATCTCTTTCCAGATATTTTCCAGCTCCTGTTTGATCTGTCCGGACAGCTTATCGACGGATTCCCGGTAGGGATAGAGTGACAGGTAGAAGAGGAGCGCATCATTTTCTGTGATATTCTTAAGTTCATTTCCACCCAATGCTTTATAGGCAGTATAAAAGGCGACATGAAAGGAGGAAAAATTCATACAGTCATCCTCAGACCAGATGTCATCTTCTGCTTTCCCGACCTCATCGCATAGCTTTTGATAGCTTCCGGGCTGTGTGAATAATACATAGCTGATCTTTGTTTTTTGATAAAAGTCCATATATTCATAATAAATGCGGATATCTTTATCATCGGTAAGCTCTGGTACCTTTCGGATCACCTCGGCGGGAATCGTTGGCGAACCGACGTATTTTAGTACGCTGACACGTTTATTTCCTTCGACGACATAATATTTATTTAAAAATTCATAGACCTTCACCGGGGTATGGATGCCTTCCCTGATTTGTGCATCATACAGATTTGACCATTTGACAGAAAACTCACTGCCATAATCCAGAAGGGGCATGAAGTTGGATGCAAATGCCTGTGTTCTGCCGGCGGAAGACGTACCGATCACCTGCTTTAAAGGGATGTTTACCGTGCCGAGATTTTCGTCTCGTTCGATGTGCGCATGGGAAAGAATCTCATCCAGTACCGGAAGATAGGGATAGTCCCCGTGGAGCGTTTTGGATTTGTAGGCTTTTAGAGCCAGTTTCTGTGCTTTAAGATAATCATCATATGCCATAACGAGCCTCCATTCTGTAGACGTTTTGCGTCCGTTTTTAAGATAATGCGATTTCCAGTATTTGTGTCAATGTGTCTTTGAAATTATGATTTTCACTGACCTTTTTGTGTCCGTTTGCGGCGATTTCTCTTCGTTCGTCATCGTGCTGCAGGTAGTAGTGGATCTTATCCATCATATCATCCAGACTTTCATAACTGACATAATCTTCGCCGTCTGTGAAATGCATGGTGAAATCATTCTGATAGTTTGTCAGGAGAAAACCGCCGGCCCCCATGATATCCATAGCCCGCAGCGGAATGCCGTTCTGAATGCTTCGCAGGGTCAGATTCAGGTTGATCTTACTGTGCCGGAAGACCAGTGGCATTTCATTTTGATATTGTACCGTACCCATATTCTGAATATGGGTATATTGCGGTGTGGGATTTGGGGTATACAGCTTTGTCTGAATGTCTGTGCAGGCATCCAGCTTTTCCATTGCTTCCAGGCGATCCTGCTGTGTGATCTTACGGTCAAGAAAATAATTAGCATATAAATAGCCCAGAGTTTCGTGACCATCGGCTGCCGGTTTTAGAGGAGCTGCCGCCACCATATCCTTCAGGATCGGTTCGGTTAGGACATTTTCCAGAAAATTATATCCATAGATCATCCGTTGTGCCTGCATGACACCATCCAGATAACCACGGGTACGTTCCGGCAGGTTTGTCATCCGTTCAAATAAATTATGTTTTTCGTTATAAAGTGATCCGACAAAGGAGACGTCTGCTTCTATGATCGACCGCTGCTGTGGAGTAACGGTCAGCTGATCCAGCCGTTTGGTATTGACTGCCAGAGGCATATAGTATACCTGTAAGGCACCGATTTTTTGCAGGTCAAGAACCATTTGGCTGTCAAACAGAAAGACGTGATTGCAGGGATTAAATATAGTATCGGAATATGTCAGTACCAATGGATTGTCGTAGCACCAGCTGATGTATGGGATCGTACATTCCATACAGGCAGTGGAGATCACAGGATAATAGTTCCAGGAAAAGAGACAGTCGATCTGCTGCTCCCGGATCGTCTGGCGCAGTCCCGCACGGAATCTTGGATCATGCCGGTAATTACGGGGCTCCTCGGTGTAGAACAGGACATTGTGTCCCATTTCCGTGAAAGTGGTTTCGAGATCTTCTTTATCAAAGATTTTGTAATCAGGTATTAATATATTCATTTGCTTTCCTCTTGATCATTATGATTTTATGCATCAAACAAAAGTGTCAATGGTTCATTTTTATGATATCGCAGTTGTTAAACCAATCGGTTTTCCATGCCATGTATCACGGCACCGCCGGAATAATTGATCATTTTTACGCCCGTTACCGCCCGTATCCTGTTTTCTATCCATGTCCGGTAGATATCCAGATTGGTGGAAGTAGGTATCTGCTCGCCGGAAACAGACGTGACATAGCGGTGAACGGCCTCTTTGGCTATTGCTGTTTGCCCCAGTGTCTGGCTGGCATGTGTCTGATAGCCGGTATACGCCAGATCCAGTCCAAAGCAGAGGAGGGTATCACAGCCCAGCCGCAGTGCAGCATCCAGAGCCGTGGTTGAGACAGATCCTCCGGTTTCCACCAGTGTGATATGATGGGACGCAGCATAGTCCTGCGCTTTATCCAGTCCGTTCTGACAGAGAAGGTATTTATCACCGGTAAATATCCTCACTGCTTCATGGCAGGCTGAGGATAAAAAGAGAAGAGCGGTCTTTTTTTGGTCAGACTTCCGGGTTGTTTGCAGTGGG
>CAUCOL010000107.1 GCA_958444395.1 uncultured Lachnospiraceae bacterium | reverse complement strand
CAGGAAATGCCTACCCGATCGCATGTGATATTATGATAGAATATTTAATGAAAATAGAAAAATATAGCATGCAGGTATGGAAAGAAATAAGACAGTCATCATTTAAGAAATATGCATCTATAGGCAGGCTATTTGGTATAAAGCTGTTAGGCGCATGCATTATAAACTATAAAAGAAAAGAGAACAGATAGGAGATGGAGAACATGATAGCATATTCAGATTTGTCGTATATTCATGATGAGATTCGACCGGAGATCGATCGGGAGATAAAAAAAGTTTTAGATTCTAATTGGTTTATTATGGGAGAAGAACTGGAAAAATTTGAAAAGGAATATGCAGAATATTGCGGCACAAAATATTGTATTGGTGTTGGAAATGGATTAGATGCACTGCATCTGATATTAGCTTCCTATGGTGTAGGACCGGGAGATGAGGTAATCGTGCCTGCCAATACATTTATTGCAACAGCGTTAGCAGTAAGTTATTGTGGGGCGACACCGGTTTTTGTGGATGCAGATGAAAAGACCTGTAATATTGATATATCAAAGATTGAAGAGAAGATTACGTCAAAAACAAAAGCCATTATGGCAGTTCATCTGTACGGTCATGTCGTTGATATACCTGCAATCCGAGAGGTGGCAGAGAAGTATGATATTAAAGTGATTGAGGATGCAGCACAGGCTCATAATGGAAAGATTCATGGTCAAAAGGTTGGAAACTTGGGAGATGCAGCTGGTTTCAGTTTCTATCCGGGTAAGAATCTGGGGGCATTTGGAGATGCCGGGGCTATTACAACCAATGATGAGGAATTAAATCGAAAGGCAAGAGCACTTCGTAATTATGGTTCAGAGGTAAAATATAAACATATTTATAAGGGCTTTAATACACGATTAGATGAGATGCAGGCAGCCGTTTTGCGTGTCAAATTAAAACATCTGGATGAGTGGACACTTCGTCGTCGTGAAGTGGCACAGTATTATATGGAAAACATCAATAATCCGAAGATACGTCTTGTATGCACACCGGCGCGTCCGGAGGAACACGTATGGCACATCTTTCCGGCATTCACGGAAAACAGGGATGAACTGATTCAGCATCTGGATACAAATGGCGCAAAGGCATTGATTCATTATCCAATCCCTGTGCATTTACAGGAATGTTATAGAGAACTGGGTTACAAGGAAGGGGATTATCCGGTTGCAGAACGCTTGGCAAAACAGGAAATTTCTTTACCACTTTGGGTTGGCATGACGCAGGAAGAAATGAAGCAGGTTGTAGATGCGCTCAATACATTTTAAATATGCAATGCAGAGCCGAGAGGGACAGGAACGTAAAACAGGAGGAAAGAGAATGCAGGCAACAAAAAAAGGTGCATTTAATGTTATATACGGACTGTTAGGGCAGATTATAACAATATGTCTGGGAATTGTTATTCCCAGACTTGTTTTAATTAGCTATGGATCAGAAGTAAATGGTTTGCTGACTTCGGTAAATCAGATCTTCGTATATTTCAGTTTATTTGAGGCCGGAGTAGGAGTTGCTTCCCTTCAGGCACTTTATGCACCGGTTGCAAAGGAAGACAGGGATGCGATACAGGGAATCATAGCAGCCACACATCGATTTTACTGTAAAGCTGGTTTGTTATATGCCATTGCGGTAGCAGCACTTGCATTTTGTTACCCGTTTTTTGTACATACAGACATATCTTACTGGATGATTGTTGGAATTATTTTATTTGGTGGATTGGGAAACTGTCTGAACTTTTTATATCAGGGAAAATATAAGATTCTGATGCAGGCAGAGGGATATACATATATTTCTACCAATATCACGACGATCATTAACATTCTGATCAATGTTGCCAAAACAGTTGTTTTATTACTGGGATACAATGTACTGGTAGTGCAGATGACGTATTTTGTTATCAATATTTGTCAGATGTTTATATATTACATATATGTAAAAAAACATTATCAATGGGTTGATCTAAAGGCAGAGCCAAATAACAAAGCAATTGAACAAAAAGGTGCTACCCTGATTCATCAAATCTCAGGAATGATATTTAGTAACACAGATGTGTTACTACTTACCCTGATCACGCAGAATCTGAAGATAGTCAGTATTTATACTATGTATAATACGATCATTACGATGGTGACCAATATGATACAACAAGTATCCAGTGGATTCGATTTTCGACTGGGACAGATTTATAACACGGATCGTGAGCAGTATTTTGTATTGCACCATGTTTTTGAAATTATTTATCTGTTGCTGGTATTTACTTCTATGACGGTGGTGTATATATTCATTCTTCCATTTATGCGATTATATACAGCTGGTATACATGACATAAACTATATCAATGAATTATACCCTATCTGTTTTGTTATGGTACCGATGCTTACCTATGGGCGGACAGCGGCAAGCAATGTAATAAATTACGCAGGTCACTTTCGTAATACCCAGTGGCGTGCTGTTGCAGAATCGGCAATCAATATTGTTGCATCAATATTTGGCATTTATAAATTTGGCATATATGGAGCGTTGCTCGGTACGATCGCTGCATCATTATATCGTACCAACGATATGATCTTTTATGTATATAAATATCTGTTAAAGGGAAGCCCAATGACCACATACAAACGATGGATTTCCTGTTTTGGGGTATTTGCATTAGTAGTGGCGTTTGTGAATCAGGACAATGCAATGTTCAATACATATCCGAAAATTCTTCTTTTTGGGTGCATATATGGCATAGCGTGTGCAATTGTATATACCCTTGTACAGATTGTTATTAATCCAAAGGAAACAAAGGTGGCGTGGTCAATCATAATGGATTGCTATAAAAAATGGAAAGGAAGAGGGAACGCTTGAATATAGAGAAGATTGTAGTGGGATGTATGAATTGTATGGGAAAACGTACCTATGGATATCTGCGAAAAACATTATTAAAACATAATAGAAAATGGTTGGTAGGTAGGGCGGATTTATATCGGTTTTACAAAGGCAGATTGCAGCAAAATACGAAAGGTGCGCAGAGGGTTGTAGAGATTCAGCAGGGATTGTATGAATACGAATATTTTAATATCTGTTTTTTAAATAATGTACTGGCACTGATTCTGACCTATGTAGCAGAAGGAACAATCCCATATATTAATATTAGAAATTCAAAGGGAGAAAATATCTGGGAACAGTTTTTTGAACAGCCCTTTCAAAAGGAGATACAGACACTGTCAGATAAGGTGGTATTAAAGGAAGAAAATCTCGAAGTATTTCCTGCTTTTGACGAAGTATATTCTGATCGAAGCACAGCTTTATGGGGAAGTTTGTATAATCATTTTGTGCGATTTAATAAAAAGACATATGATTATATGCAGCAGGAACAGGAGGAGATTTTTCAAGCAGGTAGACATATATTGGGGGTATGTTGTAGAGGTACAGATTACACACAGTTAAAGCCAAAGGGACATCCGATTCAGCCGGACATAGAAGACGTGCTAAACAAAGCTGCAGAAATGATGCAGGCATATGGGTATAATTATATTTACCTGGCTACAGAGGATGGGAAGATTGATCAGATGTTCCGGGAACGTTTCCCGAATAAAATTCTGATCAATAAAAGAATGTACTATGACGAAATATTTGACGGAAAAGATTTAACCTGGATTAAAGATGTACATTTCGAGAGAGAGAATGACGATTATTTAAAAGGAGTTGAATATTTGTCCTCCTTAATGATTCTGTCAAAATGTAATGCACTGCTTGCAGGAAACTGTGGTGGCAGCCAGATGGCTGTTTTTCAGAATAATGGGGCATATGAACATGTCTATATGTATAATCTTGGTTTATATTCATAAGGCTGGGACTGGTCTGGTCAGGTTACTGGGGGCTGCACAAAGGAGAAGAATATATGCATAAAGAAACAAAAAGAAAATCAAATATTGAGCTATTGCGTGCACTTTTGATGTTTATGGTCATAATACTGCATTATAATAATGCAGAGATGGGTGGAGGATTTGCTGCCGCAAATGGGGCATCTTTGCAGATTTTGAAATGGATGGAAACTTTGTCTGTATGTGCAGTTAATTGCTTTGTATTGATCTCTGCCTATTTTATGAGTACAAATTCTAACAGGACATTACGCAAACCGCTGCATTTGCTTGGGATGGTCAGTGGGTATCAGATATTAAGTTATGTATTACAGATTTTAGTATCTAAAACAGCGGTGTTTCAGATTAGGACACTAATTGTAAGTGCTGTACCAATGAATTGGTTTGTTACATTTTTCTGTGTATTATATCTTATCTCACCTTATATTAATCCATTATTTGAGGCGCTGACAAAGCAGCAGCTACAAAAATGTATTGGAACCTGTCTTGCATTATTTGTTCTTTACCCGACTATCCTGGAGGGAGGACTTTCGTATTTGACCGGTTCTTCAGAGTGGGCTGGTCTGGGAACTGTAACGATGACGGGAAGTGCCGGCGGTTATACAATCGTAAATTTTGTAATCATGTATTTGATCGGTGGATATCTGCGCAAATATCCTGTCCGCTTTAGCCAGCGGCAATGTCTGGCTGGTTTTATACTTGCATCAGTGGTTGATTACGGGATTAGCATGTTTAGTTCAGTATATACATCTTATGCCAATATATTCGTTGTACTACAGGCTGTTACATTGTTTTTGGTGTTCCAAAAATGGGACATGAAGTCGTATTCCGTTATAAACTTTATTGCAAAGTCAGCATTTGGAATCTATTTATTGCATACCAGTTTATTTATGGTACGTGATTTTTGGGGACATTTTCATATTGCAGAATATGTACAGAAAGCACCGGGTATTGTATTAGGTCATATGCTTATTTCCTGTATAGCGATGTATATGGTGTGTCTGATTATTGATATAGTATGCAGAAGTATTGTTACACCAATGGTAAATAAAATAGAGGGACTTCTGTTAAGATAATATATTGCCCCCAAAAGGCATGGCTATTGGGGGCAGATCATAGAACAGAGAATACCTCTGTTTTAATTGTATACAAAATTAAATATTTCTAAAAATGACTATATTAGTTCATACTCGAGTTGGTTATTTTTCTGAAGTGTTAAGCTGCAACAGATCAGAAACAGTTTCTTTTTGGGGAATATGCATCTTTTGACGTTGCTGTTTCTGCGCCTGATATTCAAAGAGAAGCATGTCAGGGTTTACGATGGACTTGTATAATAATTTAATCCATTCACAGGAAAGATGTTCCAGCCTTTTCTTTCTTCGGCGTTTCCGAATATATTTTCCATATTGATCCGGGGCATGGTCATTACGATAGTTATCAAAGAGTTCCCAATACTGTTCATTATCATGAAGTAATTTTTTCTTAAAGGTGTTGTTTGCACTGGTAGATATACCATCCCCTACTTCATACCAGACCGCATATTCGTCCATATAATGAAGGTATTCTCCGTCAATTGCCGCCAGACCGGTAGCCCAGTCTTCACAGTATAGGACATGTCCTTTTAACAGGGAGATATATTTTTTATAATAAGCTGTGGTGGCAAAAATTGCTGCTCCGCTGACCCAGTCCTCACAAAGCATCAAGTTTCTACAGATTTTTTCTGTATTTTTCATCCGATAAGACTGGATGTCGCGTGGCGAAAAGTGATTGGCAGATTCATAAGTGGTGCCATTAAAGCGATAGCCATGCATAGCGCCAAAACAGCTATTACAATATTCTGTTTTCATAAATGCAGCTACATCAGCTAACGTGTGAGAATGATAAAGCATATCGCCTGCACCAATCAATTTTGCATATGTTCCCTGTGCGAGTTCTAATCCTTTTAAGATATTGCATACAGTGCCCTGGTTGGTCGTATTACCAGATAGCTGAAAGGGAATCTGAGCCTGTGTAAGATATTGTTGTAATTTAGAAAAATGATTCTCATGAGATGCATCATCACATACAATGATTTCTTTCGTAACATCCTGTTGCTTTAAAACGGAATCAATCGTTAATTTGATTTTTTCATAATCACTGTTATAGGTTAAAACTAAAATACTGAAATCCATTCGGATCCTCCCCGGTATATAAAATATTTAAAGTCGTCCTAAAAAGAACAGAAAACGAAGTGCAATTTCGCCCAAGAGACGTCCGCGTAAACGTTTTGGGTAAAAGAGCTTCTTAAACCAAACGACTGGTGACTTTGTTTCATTTGCAAAGAGAGCAAGCACTTTTCGATGCTCGGGATGTAACTCATTAAAAAATGTTTTATAGAAATAAATAACATCCTTTTTTTGCTGAGAGACGGTATCACCGAATAATTCGTTTTGCAGATAAAATAATAAAAGATGTTTGTTATCGGAGTCACCGGCAGTGACAGCTTCTTCATGACGAATATGTGCAGCGCTGCAGCGTGGGTCATAGATTGTCTGTCCAAAGCAGACGGCACCACGGATCAGCCAGCGATCATGAAGTTCCTGGCTTGGTGTGACCTGCAGAACCATTTTCTGACGAAGTGCTTCATTAAAAACTATTGTAAATCCGGAACCAGGTGTATGGTAAATAACATGTTCTAATGGGGTA
>CAUCOL010000106.1 GCA_958444395.1 uncultured Lachnospiraceae bacterium | reverse complement strand
TCGGAGTTACTGTCGGTGAAGTCGTTGGATGAGGAGTCTTTGTCGGAGTTACTGTCGGAGTAGCTGTTGGGCGAGGAGTCTTTGTCGGAGTTACTGTCGGTGAAGTCGTTGGATGAGGAGTCTTTGTCGGAGTTACTGTAGGAGTAGCCGTTGGGCGAGGAGTTTTTGTTGGAGTTATCGTCGGAGTAGGAGATGGAATTGGTGTTTTGGTAGGAGTCGGAGTGGTAGAAGGTGCTGGTGGAACCGTGGGAGTCGGCTTCGGAGAGCTGGAAGGAATCACTGTCGGAGGTGCTGACGGAACCGGTGTTTTCGTAGGAGTGGACGTCGCCGAAGGAGTCAGTGTTTTTGCCGGTGTTTTCGTAGGGGCGGACGTCGCCGAAGGAGTCGGTGTTTTTGCCGGTGTTTTCGTAGGGGTGGTCGTTGCCGAAGGAGTCGGCGATTTCGTCGGTGTGATTGCTGGTGTTGTTGTCGGGACAGGCGATGGCGAGCAGGATGGTGTCAGGCTCGGTACAACTGTCGAAGAGGGACTCGGTGCAGGTGGTGTGACTTCTGCGTATGGATAGAAATGTCCTTCTGCACCACAGCAGAGCAGATTTTTGGCGATATATCCACCTTCAAAACAGCCACCGCCGATAAATACATCTGCTTTGGGAGCAACAACATGACCTGCCAGATACTGACAGCAGAAGGAATTATTTTCCGGAAGGTTCCAGATAAGTTTGACACCGGACAGATCCATTTGCCCAGCCTGGATCGTATCAGCACCCTTCAGATTTTTCAGTCCATGTGCATCATCCAGCAGAAAAGCGGAGCCGATAGACTGTCCCCGGCGGTTTCGGATCGTGGTGCCTTTTCCGGGTTCGGCAGCCATAAATACGGCTTTCTTAGAGTCTCCTGCCCGGACGAAGTTATAGCTGCCACCCAGTGTCAGCGCATCATAGCCCTGAATGCTGATGATATGATCAGAGCCTGTAAGCTCTTCCAGAGAAGACACACCTTTGATCAGGAGCCAGTCAGCCTTCTTAATGATTTCTCGTGGAATATACACAGAGGTGACAGAAGAAGAGAATGGAATGGTCAGTAATTGTCCGGTCTGACCATCGATCGTTGCCGTTTGCAGATGGGTCGTCGATAAAGTCAGTTTAGAAGACTGCATCATCTGAGCGGATTCCCTTACCAGAGCTGAAAAAGCGGTGCCAAAACGGATATATTGACCGGATTGATCCGGATAGCGGGTCAGGGACGGGCAGTATACGTCGCTTTTTTTATAATAAGCCGGTTGTTCGGCGAGACCGGCATATTTCGGGTTGGAGGCAAGATAGTGGCTTTTATACTGTCCACTGTAATTGCCTGCCTGTCGGATATGTTCCAGGTAAGACGGTACGATGGAGCCGTCCCCGAAAGAGGCAAGCACGGCATCGTTTCCGCAGGCGATAGCACCTACGAAGTGGGTGTTTGTAGAAAAGTTCTCTTTGATAAAAAACTGATAATCACTCAGAATCTGTCGGATCGTATATTTTTTACCCGTGTCTGTGTAGACCGAGGCAGCTTTTGTATGTGTCAGGCATTGTGTGCCCGCATAAGAGAAAAGAAGGGTCAGACAAAGTACCCATGCGGTAATTTTCTTGTTCCAATGTTTTAATTTCAATACGGTTTCCTCCATTCATTTTGTTTGATCGCTAATACAAGAAAACGTGATTGTCTGCGCGAGCCGCAGGTTGACAGGATCAGAAGCGGCCGGGCGTTATCAGAAGTATTTTGGATCAGGGCATGCGCTGTTTTGACGGAACAATGCATTTGAATACGCGTCAGAAAATGCATCAGTCCATTGTCTGCCTTTTGACAGACAGAGAGAATATTCTGATTGTCTGTGACAGCTGTTGTAATGATCTGGTAACAGATCCCGGCATCCGGTGTAATGATATAAATAAAATGTGAGCCGGTGGAAAAATCAATGGTATCCAGTGCGTGCAATGCCCCGAACATTGTGCCGTTTCGCATGTTGTGGCCATATAAGACCGTCGGTGAATCTGAAAAATCTTTCTGGTTGGTGTTTTCGGAAAAAATGCAGCCGGGATAACCGGCAGAACCATCTACGTTATGGTGCAGATAATAAGAATTATCCGTTGGATGCTGAAGAACCGGATAGGAAACAGAGGTGCCGGGAATCAGGATCCAGGCATATATATCCGGATTTTTCTTTTGCAGGGTTTTGAAATCAACGTCCGGTATGGCTGCAGTGTCGTCTTTTTTTGTAGAAACGCTATCCGATTTTGGGGACATGTCATGCACCGGATGATCCATTTGGTTGTCATAGGACAGAACATCGGACTGCAGAGACTGATATACAGCCTTTTCGCGGTTTAGCTGACGATTGTAACGGATGGTATATGCCATCCATGTCATTGTCAACGTGAAGAAACATATCAGGAAAAGCCAGAATGTTGTCAGGTAAAAGATTCGCCTCACATAGAAACCTCCTAATGGTGTATTGATGTAGTGCACTGATTTCAGCCTATGACAGAGAATAAAAAAAGTGTCTGTCCGTCAAAATTATTTTTTTGACAGAGTGGGAAGACAACACTGCTTTAGATAAATATTCAATATAATTGAATGCATTTTTTTCGTTGACAAGGGATGCCCGGCGTATATAAAATAAAAAAGAGCTGGGTGGGAGTTTGGAAACGTTACGGATAGTATCTGGTAAAGCTGCGGTCAATGACTGCAGTCGGATGGAGAGATTATGGAATTTTCAGGAAATACAAAGACAGAAAAACAGATCAGAAAATTTACGTTCGGTATGGTTGTATTTTTTCTGATGCTTGTCATAGGGATGGCGGGGATCTTGTCCTATGTGATCACACGGAAGTCTTCGCAGGACATTCAGAATAAAGTCGTGAATCTGCTGGATACCAGCAACCGGCAGCAGATCTATAACGTAGATCTTTATTTGGAGAAAGTAGAGGAAACAGCGGCGCTGTTTTTTTCGGATGATAAATATTGCACCTATGATGCGACTTCTCCCAGATTGACCGACTTTGAGAAGATACAGAATGAGACAGCGATCCAGAATCGCATTCAGGATCTGAGCATCCTGGACAATTTCTCAGACTTCGGCATTGTATATAAGGATGATTCGATGGTAGGGTGGCTGTCGAATACGACGCAGCAGTTGTTCCCGGATGGCGGTTTGTATCAGTATATGAGTCGGCATATTCACGATACCAAGACGGAAAGTGGCTGGTTCTTTGATTATGTCAGATGTCTGGATCGTTTGTATTATGTGAAGCGGTTAAATCCACATGCGATTCTGGTTACGGCATTTTACAGCCGGGAGCTGAGCCAGTTCTTTCGTGTTTCGGAGAGCATTGATTCACAGAAGGTATATTTGCTGGACAGTAGCCAGACGATTTTATATGCAGACACAAAAGAAAGTATCGGGAAGAAAGCGGCATCTGTGATTGATGAATACCGCGACAGATACAGGGATTATCAGAGCATAGGGGATAAGAACGTGATTGTCTCCGGTACCTGTGAAAATAACTGGATCGTTGTCTGTGCGGTACCGACCCGTTCCCTTTTTCAGGAGGAGTACAGCTTTCAGCAGTTTGCAATCCTGGTGACAGGGATCCTGGTCTGTGTGATCCTGCTTTGCGGATGCTCTGTCCTGCTATTTATTTCCCGCAGCAGCAGTGGTGTATTATCAGATATTACGAGGAAAGCAGATTATGATGCACTGACCCACTGCATGAATAAAGCCTCCTATCGGGAGTTTGTACATAACAGACTGATGCAGCCAAAGGATGGCACATGGCAGATCCTGGTGATGTTAGATATGGATAACTTCAAGCAGGTAAATGATACGCTGGGGCATCAGGAGGGAGATGTGGTATTGCAGAAGGTATCTGCTATCTTCAATACACTGGATCCGAAGAGAGTGGCAGTTGGCAGGCTGGGAGGCGATGAGTTCTCTCTTTTTGCGGTACTTAATGCGCCTTCTGAGCAGAGGGCAAGAGAAGAGATGGAGCAGATCATGGAGCAGCTGTTTGGACGGTTTGCCAATGAACTGGGGCAAGGATATGCGGCATGTCAGCTGACGTTGTCAGCAGGGATCTGCATCATGAAAGGAGATGCTTATCCGGACTATGAGGAGATGTACCAAAAAGCGGACAGGGCATTGTATGAATCAAAACGCAGCGGAAAGAATCGATATAACTGGTATAAACAATAAACAGGATGCAGGGACAGCATAAGAAGTCCGGAAACAAGGGCAGGTCAGGCGTCATAAAATAGTCCGGATCACTGAGTAAAATCTGACATTTTGCCTGCGATTCCTTCAACGCAAAGCGTCTACGGAATGGAGATTACTATGAAGAACAGAAAGAGAATATATAACAGAATATGTGCGGCAGTCTGTCTGCTGGGGCTGATGGTACAGACGACCGGCTGTGCATATGGACAACGCGAGACAGTACACAAGACACCGGTAGAAATATCCTGCGCCTGGTGGGGAAATGATGATAGGCATCAGTATACGTTGGAGGGGCTGGATCGTTTTATGGCATTAAATCAAGATAAGATCCTTGTCAACAGCCAGTATGGCAGCTGGGGCGGTTATGAGAACCGGATGCATATCTTTATGAAGTCCCGCAATACTCCTGATGTGATGCTGATCAACTATGCGTGGATCCATCAGTATTCACCGGATGGAAATGGATTTTACAATCTGTATAATGTGTCTGATCAGATCGATCTGCAGAACTTTACAGAGCAGGAGCTTGCCTTTGGAAAGGTAGACGGAGAGCTGAATGCGATTCCGATCACCTTTAATGCATTGACATTTTATTATAATAAAACCATCTTGGATCGTTATCACCTTTCCGTTCCAAAGACATGGGAGGATCTGTTCGCAGCAGCGCGTGTACTGCGTAAGGATGGCATTTATGTGCTGGGAACAATGGAGAAACAGCTGTTTCTGTTATTTGCAGCATATTACAGTCAGACGACCGGAAAAGAGATGGTCGATGCGCAGGGGAATCTTTCTCTGACAAAGAAAGAGATACGATATATTATGGATTTTTATAATCGGCTGGTGTCTGAAAAAGTACTCATGCCATTGGAACAGTTTGACCGAAATGCATTTTCGACTGGAAAGACAGCGGCGGCTCTGGGCTGGGTCAGCGATGCGGGAAATTACTGTGAACCGACAGAGCAGGCAGGATATAAAACGATGATCGGAGATTATATCTGTGCCAAAAAGGCAAAGAAGTTTGGATGGTATGTAAAACCGGCGACGATGTATGCGATCAGCCCGATCACAGAGCATCCGAAGGAAGCGGCAAAGCTGTTGAACTATCTTTTGAATGATAAGGACATGGCGGTGCTGCAGGGAACCGAGAAAGGGATCCCTATCAGCGATTCAGCCAGGGCAGTACTGGATGCGAAGGGGATGATGTCCAGCTACGAAAAGAAAGCGGATGACATGCGGGAAAGCTATAAAAAGAAGCTGGACGTATTACCGTCTGCTCTGGAAAATGATACGGTCTATCATACCTTTAAAACAAATGCAGATTATTATATCTATGGAAAGGAATCTGAGGCGAAGGTGATCGATCAGATTTATCATGCCTGGAAGGAGGAAAGTAAAACAGTATAAAATATGAAAACAGGGGTACATGCTGTCAGGCAGACAGTCTGTACCCCTGTCGGGTTATATTGAAAATTCTGTATTCAGCTGATCGCTGCTACTTCTTTTTCTTGCGGATGTGCACCTCCGGGATCGCAACGGTGTCATAATGCACATAGGACTGTTCATCATCCTGATCCGTGGCAGATATCTCTTCGGACGGATGGGTATGGATCTCCGGGATCGCAAGGTTATCAAAGGACAGGTTATAAGGTTTCTTTTCTTTTTCATTTTTCTTTCTAAAGTTCATAGTATTCTCCTTTTTAAAGCACCTGATGCTACAATAAATTGATGAAAAATGTTATAACCAGACTGTTCAGGAAGTCGGCAAACAGGCTTCCGACCAACGGGATCAGCAGATAGGCTTTGACGGAAGGGGAGTATCGGTCACAGACCGCCTGCATATTTGCCATAGCATTTGGCGTAGCCCCCATACCGAAACCGCAGGTGCCGGCTGCCAGGACAGCGGCATCGTAATCGCGACCCATGATGTTGAACAGTATAAAGTACGTAAAGATAAAGACAAGTAGTACCTGTGTACCAAGCAGGATCACCAGTGGAAGTGCCAGGGAGGCAAGCTGCCAGAGCTTCAGGGTGATCATGGCGATGCCGAGGAAAAGGGACAGACAGATACCACCCAGGTCATTGATCTCACCCATATGGATGACGAATTTACCGGAGTACTCACCGATATTCCGGAACAATGCAGCGGCGATCATGGCTCCGATGTAGATCGGAAAAGTCATGCCAGTCTGGGTCAGTGCCCAGGAAAAGATCGTGCCCAGACCGATTGCCAGAATCAGCTGAAATACTGCCATAGCATACATATTGGTGTGACGTTCATGCTTCTTCTCGTCTTCCACTAACAGGGTATCATCTTCCGGTACGATCGTATCCAGCAGGTTCCTCTTCTCAATCAGACGTTTGCCGACCGGTCCACCGATCAGACTACCG
>CAUCOL010000105.1 GCA_958444395.1 uncultured Lachnospiraceae bacterium | reverse complement strand
CGGTGCAGCTTATGGCAAGATCCGTGCGATGATGGATGACAGAGGAAGACGTGTCAAGGAAGCACTTCCTTCCACACCTGTTGAAATCCTGGGTCTGCACGATGTACCGGATGCCGGCGAGATCTTCATGGCAACCGAGACGGATAAGGAAGCAAGAAATATTGCAGAGACTTACATCGAACAGGGCAGAGAGAAGCTGTTAGATGATACGAAGTCCAAATTAACACTGGATGGTCTGTTCTCTCAGATCCAGGCAGGTAACATTAAGGAGTTAAATATCATCGTTAAGGCAGATGTACAGGGTTCTGTAGAAGCTGTAAAACAGAGTCTTCTGAAGCTGTCAAACGACGAAGTGGCTGTTCGTGTGATCCACGCCGGTGTTGGTGCGATCAACGAATCTGACGTATCCTTAGCAAGTGCATCCAATGCGATCATCATCGGTTTCAACGTAAGACCGGATAACACAGCAAAAGATACGGCAGACCGTGAAAAAGTCGATGTCCGTCTCTACCGTGTTATTTACGATGCGATTGAAGATGTCGAGTCTGCTATGAAGGGTATGCTGGATCCTGAATACGAAGAAAAAGTAATCGCACATCTGGAAGTACGCCAGACATTCAAGGCTTCCGGTGTCGGTACGATTGCCGGCTCCTATGTACTGGACGGTAAGATTACCAGAGGCTGTAAGGTACGTATTTCCCGTGAAGGTGAGCAGATCTTTGAAGGTGAGTTAGCATCCCTGAAACGTTTCAAGGATGACGTTAAGGAAGTCGCTGCCGGCTACGAGTGTGGTCTGGTATTTGAAGGCTTTAATGATGTCAAAGAAGAAGACCAGGTAGAAGCATATATTATGGTTGAGGTACCTCGTACCTGATAAGCCACGTATCTGTTCTGGTACAGATCACCGGCTTGCTTTGCGACAGATTGTGCCTGCCCTGTTACGGCAGGCATGATAGAAAGGCAGGGTTTTAATATGAAAAAAAACAGTATAAAGTATTCCCGTATGAATGGAGAAGTACAAAGAGTATTAAGTAAGATCATTGCACAGGAGATCAAGGATCCACGCATCCATCCAATGACATCCGTTGTTTCTGTGGAAGTCACACCGGATTTGAAATTTGCAAAAGTTTATGTTAGTGTATTAGGTGATGCAAAGGATCGCGAACGGACCAGCATCGGACTGAAAAGTGCATCCTCGCACATTCGTTCCCGACTGGCCAAAGAATTAAACCTGCGCAATACACCGGAGCTTACATTTGTAATGGACGATTCGATCGAATATGGCATTAACATGTCAAAGCGCATCGATGAATTAAAGAAAAACGAGGAAACGTCAGATACTCCGGATGAGGTCTGACCGTACGGATGGATCCGGAAAACATTCAGTCTGACGGCTGTCTTTCCGGGCAACGATCTGTAAGAAGCAACGATGGCGTAATGAAGCAGTATTTCATTACGCCTTATTTTATGGAAAAGGAGCGATTTTTGTGAATGAATTGAATCAGCTGGCAGCTTCTGCCAAAACGATTTTAATAGCCGGGCATCTCAGACCGGATGGTGACTGCTGTGGCGCATGTATTGCCTCCTATCATTATCTGCATGCATTGTATCCGGAAAAGCAGATATCTGTATATCTTGAAAAACTTCCGGAAGTATTTGAGTTTATGGATAAGGAGCATGTCATTATCTCGACAAAACTTCCTAAGGAACCGGTCGATCTGTTTCTGTCACTGGACTGCAGTACACCGGATCGTCTGGGAGCCGCAGAACCATTTTTTCATAAAGCAGTTCATACGGCATGTATCGACCACCATATCAGTAATAAAGGTTATGGCGGACAGAACTTTATCCATGCCGGCGCAAGTTCTACCTGTGAGGTTCTCTATGATATGATGGATCCGGCACGCATCGATCATGCGATTGCCGAAGCATTATATATCGGTATTATTTTTGATTCCGGTGTATTCCGTTATTCCAACACCTCCCGCCACACGCTGGAGATTGCCGGAGCATTGGTTGAGAAGGGCATCCCATTCTGGAAATATATCGACGAATGCTTTTATCAGAGAAGCTACATTCAGACACAGCTGCTGGGGCGTACACTGCTTACCAGCATGCGACTGATGGAGGGAAAATGCATTGTAGCAACCATCACACGTCGTATGATGGAATTTTACGGAGCAAAGACCGAAGATATCGAAGGAATCATTGACCAGCTGCGTGTTACAAAGGGTGTGGAGGTAGCGATCCTTCTCCATGAGATCGGAGAGCAGCAGTATAAGGTCAGTATGCGTTCCAACCAATATATTGATGTCAGCCGGATTGCTGTCTATTTTGGCGGCGGCGGACACGTCAAAGCAGCCGGATGCACGATGCGCGGCTCTATTCATGACGTGATCAATAATATCACAGAATTGATCGATCTGCAGATGCAGAGCGAAACTGAGTAAAAGAACAGCAGGGGGAGTAGTGTAAAAAATACTGCTGATACAGTATTTTTACACAAGCCCATACAAGTAAGGGAAAGCCCATACAAGTATGGGCTGGCTATTTGTGCCGCAGGCGTCACAAAATAGCCCTGATCGCAGAGCAAAATCTGATATTTTGCCCGCGATTCCTTCGACGCAAAGCGTCTGCGGAATGGAGAATACTATGGATGGAATCATCAATGTTTATAAAGAAGCGGGTTTTACCTCCCACGATGTCGTAGCAAAATTACGGGGAATACTTCATCAGAAAAAGATCGGGCATACGGGAACACTGGATCCGGACGCCGTCGGAGTTCTTCCCGTATGCTGCGGAAAAGCGACAAAGGTATGTGAGCTTCTGACCGACAGGAAAAAGACCTACGAAGCCGTCTGCCAGCTTGGCGTTGAGACGGACACACTGGATATGAGTGGCGAGATTCTTGCCCGGAGGGACTACCAGGGTATCAGCAGAGAACACCTGGAGTCCTGTCTGAAACAGTTTGAAGGAGATATTCTGCAGGTTCCGCCGATGTATTCCGCCCTGAAGGTCAATGGACGAAAACTGTACGAACTGGCACGCGAAGGCAAAACGATCGAACGCAAACCCCGGCCGGTTCATATTGATTCGATCACTCTGCTGGATTTTAACGAAAAGGAAGGTACCTTTTCCATGCGCGTCACCTGTTCCAAAGGAACCTATATTCGTACACTGTGTGATGATATCGGAAAAGCCTTAGGCTGCCTGGGTGCTATGGTGCACCTGACCAGAACAAACGTTTTTGTCTTTTCTATACAGGACGCCCTGACCTTAGAGCAGATCGCAGCTGCGGTCCGGCAGGACGAAACCCGTTTTCAGACGGAGATTCTGCATCCGGTGGATTCTTTGTTTCCACAGTACAGCCGCTGGCAGATTCGTGATACTTTCGCTTCCAAATTAGCCAATGGAAATCCGCTGCTTCCTTCCTTTCTGCAGCCTCTGACAGAGGCTGCCCGGGATGCCAAAACTACCGGACAGCCTCCGATTTCCTTACAGGCCATGACGCCGGGAACCTCTTTTCTGGTATACGATGAGAACGGCTCCTTCAAAGCCATCTATCAGAAGCAGGAAAAGGATCTGCGTGTCAGCAAAATGTTTTAACAGGAGGAGCAAATGCAAGTATACAACGGACTTGACTTTACATTAAAAAATACAGCAGTATCTCTCGGAAAATTTGACGGCATCCATCGTGGACACAGACTTCTGCTGGAACATATTACCGCCAGAAAAGATCTGCATCCTGCTGTCTTTACCTTTGGAATCTCCCAGGGAAATGGAATCATGCCGGGGCAGCAGATCTATTCTCCCCAGGAAAAGCAGATCATACTACAGGAGCTGGGAATCGAACATGAGATTATCTTTCCTTTTAATGAAACGACCAAAAATATGACGGCAGAAGAGTTTATCGAGGATGTTTTGGTAAAGCGTCTGGATGCACGTTATATCTGTGTGGGAGAGGACTGCCACTTCGGTCGGAAACGACAGGGAAACATCGAAATGCTTCGCCACTATGCCAGCCGGTATGGTTATGAACTGGAAGTTTTGCCAAAGCTGACCTGTGATGATGAAAATATCAGCAGCACCCGTATCCGCTGGGAGCTTTCGACCGGCAGACTGGAAAAGGTAAACGAACTGTTAGGCGCACCTTACTTTGTATATGGAACGGTTATCCACGGAAATGCCCTGGGACACACGATCGGTATGCCAACCGCCAACCTGGCACCATCCCCTACAAAGGTTCTTCCAGTCTATGGCGTTTATGCCACCAGTGTAGAGGTGGATGGCAAGACCTATGCCGGTGTGACCAATATCGGCCTGAAACCAACCGTCGGTGCTGAAAATGCAGGGGTTGAAACAACTCTGTTAAATTTTGACGGGGATCTGTATGGACATCAAATGCTGGTACGTTTTCATCATTTCCTCCGCCGGGAAAAGAAATTTGAAAATCTCTCTGCCCTGCAGACCCAGATGCAGAAAGACAAAGCACGGGCAGCCGAGCTGTTGCCTCATTTTTGTAACAATTAGAGCGTACACTGTCGCTGTGACAGAATCTGACGATTCAGACAATCAATTTACGAAAGGGCATTAAAATACAATGAAACGACTGACAAAATACACATTTTTATGGATTGCACTGTTTCTTTTGCTCCCTGTGGCTGCAGAAAAAACAACCGCATCTGCCAAAACAACGATCACTGTGACCTACAAAGAGAAAGCAAAGAAATATACCGCATCGACGGCTACAAGGGTTACTCTTGATCAAAAAAAACTGACAACCGGACAGCTTCCACCGGTTCAGATCGGTTCCACCTGGATGGTTTCTGCCAGAGAGGTCTTCCAAAAAGGACTGGGCTGTGAATATACCGTCGATGGATCTACACTGACTCTGCGTAACCCGGTCACTGACGATACGCTGACCCTGACCAGAGACAGCAGGAAAGCGGTTCTTGACCGGGAACTTACGCATACACTTTCTTATGCTGTAGTCTCTGCCACAAACAAAGCAGAAGATGCACAGGATTTTTATGTACCGGTCATACAGACCGCCAGATATCTCGGATATGCCTGCCGCTATAGCAGCAGTGCAAAGAAGATACAGATCAAAACACTGACACTTTTTTATGAGGAATATGCCGAGAAAAGTTTTAACAAAAGTGGCTACAGCAATGCAGTCGTAGGGGCGCAGTTTTATCGAAATTCCGGTGACAGCCGTGGAGTACTTACGATCGACACGTTGTATACATTAAACGACGATCAGGTAAAGATCGACGAGTCCGAAAAGAACGGCACAGTCACATACACTTTTATCAATACCTATAACGGAGTCGGTACCCTGCAGAAAACATTGTCGCAGACCGCTCTTGTCAAAAAGATTTCGATCACCTCTGAGGGGTCAAATACCGTCGTTACCGTATCGTATAACACCAAGTATACGTACATGACCGTAAAGTCTGAAAATGGTATTGATGCTTCCTTTTCATCCAATGAATATTCCCTGAAGGTGCCACTTCCAAAGGATGTAAAATTCTCCGGTATCTCAACACAGGACTGCTATTATAACCATTATTTTAAAATAACAATTCCCGGAAATCAGAAAACGTTTTATGCGAAAAATGAGATCATCCAGAATAATAACCAGATTGATGATTTGGATGTTTCCGCCTCTTCCGGCAAAACAACGATCCGCGTTGATACAAAATCCTTACAGGGGTATAAGCTGGTTGAAAAAGACGGCTATTTTCTGGTGATGATGGATACACCGCGAAAGATCTATAAACATATCGTGATCCTGGATGCCGGTCATGGCGGCAAAGATAACGGTGCCAGCAGCCGTGGTACCAAAGAGAAAAATCTGAATTACAAGATCATATATACCCTGGCAAGTAAATATTTTAACGCACAGGACTCCACAGTAAAGGCTTATTGGACACGAACAACCGACACTTTTATCACACTGGACAACCGGGCACGTTTTGCTTCTAAAATGGGGGCAGATATGTTCGTCAGCCTACATATGAACAGCAGTCCGGGCAGTTCCGCAAACGGCATGGAGGTCTATTATTCAAAGGATAATAACAAAAGTGCCTACAGCGGACTGACCAGCAAGACGCTGGCCCGCCGTATGAACAGCCAGATCAAAAATGATCTGGACGCCAGCAGCCGTGGTGTAAAGACAGCAGGCTTCTACGTGATCAAGCACAACACGGTACCTGCCATTCTTCTGGAACTTGGCTTCCTGTCCGGCAGCAGAGATTATGCAAACCTGGTTTCTTCCAGCTACCAGAACCGTGCTGCAAAATCAATCTATGACTGCGTATCCGGTGTGTTTAAGGATTATCCGACAAAGCGCTGATATCTCTGTCACTTTGCGCCTATATTCTCATATATTACTATATAATTATTATTTAAAGGATGGAAGAGGATATGGCACGATTTACGAACCAGGCACAATTACGATATGGGAATGCTGTTGCCAATTCAAACATTGCAGTGGGCGAAATACTTGAAGTGCTGTCAGCAACAAAAACTGCAATCCAAAACACCTACGGTGCAAACGACCGGATCACATATATTTTAAGTGTAATCAATGCCGGTTCTGTCCCATTTAACGGACTGTCAGTGACTGATGATTTAGGG
>CAUCOL010000104.1 GCA_958444395.1 uncultured Lachnospiraceae bacterium | reverse complement strand
AATACAGGGACGAATCATCGCGGTACCACCCTGCTTCTTATGGGGATCTGTAAATATTCTACAATCTCATAAACACTTCATTACACGTAACGTGTGTGACCCGTCATCCTCTACTCTGTCCAGTCCTTGCGGAAATCATTTCGAAAATGCAGCTCCTGTGGGAAATTCAGCGGATAATTGAACATAAGAACGCTTCCAGCCGACGACGTTCTCTCTCTTGATGGATCTTATCTGCCTACTAAACACAATCCTAGCCTTTGCCATATCAAATGTATACTATCACATCTGTTTTTATTTTGCAACCGGAAAAACGATGCGTAGTTCATTCTATTAGTGCTTAACTAACCACTGAACGATTTCTTCAAATCCCATTGCATGAGATGCTTTAACCAGAACGGAATCCCCGGGATAGATCCACTCGCCCAGTCTGTCCAGTGCCTCTTTCTTCGTCTCAAAGTACAGACACTGCGTGCTGCCTCCGACCGCTTCGGCACCCAGCACATACTGCTTTGCCAGCGTACCGATTGCGATCAGCACATCAATCTTTTTCTCTGCTACATGCACTCCCACTTCATAATGCATCTGCTCCTGTTTCTCGCCCAGTTCAAACATGTCTCCCAGGATCGCTACGCTGCGTCCTTCAACCTCTGCCAGTACATCCAGCCCTGCTTTCATAGACACAGGGTTTGCATTGTAGCAGTCATCCATGATCGTCAGATCGCCGCTCTGCAGAATATGTCCATGTCCCTGTACCGGTTCATAGGCTTCAATACCTGCTTTGATCTGCTCCAGGCTAAGCCCCAGATCCAGTCCGACTGCCGCAGCTGCCAGAGCATTGGAAACCATGTGACGCCCCGGTGCCGGCACTGTTACCTCGATCCTTCCTGCCGGTGTCACCAGTTCAAAACGGGTGCCTGCCAGTCCCAGCGTACAAATATGTTCAGAATATACATATGGTTTGACCTTCGCATTCGCATGCAGACTGAAATACTCCGGCGTATGGATTCTTGGATCCTCTGTCAGAGTGATCAGTTTGTCATCATCACCATTCAGGTATACATGCGCATCGGGTGCCGCAAAATCAAACATCTCGGTCTTTGCTTTCAGGATGCCATCCCGCGATCCCAGATTCTCCAGATGACACTGTCCGATATTTGTAATCACACAGACATCCGGTCTTGCTACCTTTGCCAGCCGGTCCATCTCGCCAAAATCGCTGATGCCCATCTCCAGCACAGCTACTTCATGCTGTGGGCGCAGACGAAATACGGTCAAAGGAAGGCCAATCTCATTATTAAAGTTTCCAAGCGTCTTTAATGTGTTATATTTCTGTGACAACACACCGGCGATCATCTCTTTTGTCGTCGTCTTTCCAACACTTCCGGTGATGCCTACCACCTTGACACCGCAAAGTTCCCGATAACATTCGGCCATATCCTTCAGTGCCTGCGTGCAGGATTTCACCTGAATATATGGAACATCCTTCCGTGCGGCCGGCTCCTCCGACAGACAGCACAACGCTTCCTGTTCATAGGCTCCCGGCACAAATGTATTACCATCCACCCGGTTTCCCCTGATCGCAACGAACAAACAGCCTGGCTGGATCGTCCGGCTGTCGATCGTAATCGCAGAAAGTGTTTTACTTTTTGCCTCCTCCGGTCCCGTATAGGTTCCACCGGTCGCACGGATCACGGTCTCCAATGTCAGCCCTTTCATCGGAACAGGCAGGCTGGTACAGTCCGATTTCTGAAACAAGAAATGTTCTTTTTCGTTTATATTATTCCGTTTTTTTTTAGAAGGATCCGTAAAGCGTTTCATCGCTTCGGCAATAACCGTCTCACAAAGAGTTCCATAGTCAACGCCTACTGCCAGTGCTTCCTGCGGAAGAAGGCTGATCGGTGTCATTCCCGGCAATGTATTTGCTTCCAGACAATACATTGTTCCATCCGGCTTCAATAAGAAATCGATCCTTCCATAGACTTCCAGCTTCAACTCACGATAGACACTAAGCGCCCATTTCTGCATCTGCTCTGTCTGCTGTGGACTAAGCTCTGCAGGACATACATCCTGCGCCATGCCCGCCTGATACTTTGTCTTATAATCATAGAATCCTTCCTTTGGAATGATCTCAATGATCGGGAGAACCTTTCCGGCGATCACACCAACGGAAAATTCACGTCCCTTGATAAATTCCTCCACCAGAATCTCATCCTCATACGAAAATGCCTCTTCCAGTGCTTTATTGTATTCCTCTTCATTCTCCGGAATACTGACACCTACGCTGGAACCACCACAGCAAGGCTTTACAACACAAGGGTACCCGATCTCCTCCGGTACCGGACGGATCGTGTCGCGCGTCACGGTATACCCCTTTGGTGTCGGAATACCGGCTGCAAGAAATACTTTCTTTGCCATCCCCTTATCCATCGCCAGCGCACTCCCCAGATAGTCAGAGCCCGTATAACGAATCCCCAGCACATCAAATGCTGCCTGAATCTTACCATTCTCACCATCTGCACCGTGCAGTCCCATATAGACCATATCTGCCATACGGCAGATCTCGATCACGTTTGGTCCGAAGAGACAGCTTCCATCGTCTCCACGAAGGCGGCGTACTGCATCCAGATCCGGATCTACACTCTGGATCGTTTCATCAAAATGCCCCAGATTCCATTCTCCTTCAAAAATATGTTCTAAGTCCTCTGTCTGATATCCCAGAAAAAGGTCTAAAAGTACAGCCTGATGTCCTTTAGCGATCAGTGCTTTACACACCTGGATTCCGGAAGAAAGAGATACCTCTCTCTCTGTACTAAGACCACCCGCTAAAACTACTATTTTCATGTCTACCTCCAATTTCTGATCCTCATTGTTTAAAAATTATTCCAAAGATCAGCTCTCCATTCACATCATTGTATAACAACGCATGCCTGTTCACAATGATACAACGAATTAATCATATCACACGACCATCTTTTGTCAACTTACATTTCCTGATTCGTAAAGTCCTCATAGACCATGTCGATATATTCCCAGATCTCCTCTCTTCCGGCTTTTGTAATGGAGGAATACGGAATAACCGGTGTTCCCTCAACCACCTGCAGTGCTTCCTTGATCTGCTTGATCTGCTTTGCCTTCTGTGACCGTTTGATCTTGTCTTCTTTCGTGGCAATAATGATCGGATTAAATCCATAGTGGATACACCATTCATACATCTGGATATCATTCTGATTCGGTTTATGACGGATATCCACCAGCAGAAAGATCAGGCGCAGTGTCTTGGAACCTTCCAGATAACGATTGATCATCTTTCCCCATTTCTCCACCGTATTCTGGGAGACCTTTGCATAACCATAGCCCGGCAGATCCACAAAATATAACAGCTCGTTGATATTATAAAAGTTTACCGTCTGCGTTTTTCCGGGCTGGGAAGAGGTTCTCGCATAGGATTTTCTGTTCATCAGCCCATTGATCAGGGAGGATTTTCCTACGTTGGAACGACCGGCAAATGCTACCTCCAGCTTATCATTTTCCGGCATTTTACTGGTAATGCCACATACTGTTTCCAGATTTACACTTTTTACAACCATTTTTATTCTCCCTTTTCGTGGTGTGACAGTAAGACACTGTCTCCGCGCCAGATATCATCGATCGTTCTGGCATATTTGATCTGCAGTCCTTCTAACACTTCCTCTTCCAGCTCTGCAATGTCTTTTTTATTTTTATCCGGTACAAATACCAGCCGGATCCCGGCTGCTTTCGCCGCAAGAAGTTTTTCCTTCAAACCACCGATTGGCAGCACCCTTCCCCGCAGGGTCACCTCACCGGTCATCGCAATATCCGGACGTACCGGTTGCTCCATCACCG
Source organism: uncultured Lachnospiraceae bacterium (assembly GCA_958444395.1). Classification (GTDB taxonomy): domain Bacteria; phylum Bacillota; class Clostridia; order Lachnospirales; family Lachnospiraceae; genus Jutongia. The sequence continues at coordinate 2,811 of CAUCOL010000104.1, read as the reverse complement.
CTGAATAGATTGCGGTAGACATCGTCACACCGGCAGATGGACCATCCTTTGGCACTGCCCCTTCCGGCACATGAATATGAATATCATGCTTTTCATAATAATCATCATCCAGTTTTTCCGATGTCCGTGCTTTGACTAACGTCAGGGCGATCTGTGCAGATTCCTTCATCACATCGCCCAGCTTGCCGGTCAGCTGCAGTTTTCCATTTCCGGGCAGAATGCACACTTCGATCTCCAGTGTATCGCCACCCACCTGTGTCCAGGCAAGTCCCCGTACGATACCGATCTCTGCTGACTCATTTGCCATTGTCTGTTCATAGATTGGCTTTGACAGATACTCTGTCAGATTCCGGTCAGATATCCGTACTTTCCGGCTGCTGTCCTCCGCAACCTCCTTAGCGGCTTTCCGGCAAAGCGCAGCAATCTGCCGTTCCAGACCTCGCACACCAGCCTCTCTCGTATAATTCAGTATCACACGGCGAAGTGCCTTGTCTGTGATTGAGATCTGTTTCTTCTCAAGTCCGTTCTTCGCACACTGCTTTGCCCACAGGTGATCCTTCGCGATATGAAACTTCTCATTCTCTGTATAACCGGACAGTTCGATCACTTCCATACGGTCAAGCAGCGGACGCGGAATCGTATCCAGACGGTTGGCTGTACAGATAAATAATACCTGTGACAGATCCAGCGGCAATTCAATATAATGATCTGAAAAATGCTTATTCTGTTCCGGATCCAATACCTCCAGCAGCGCAGAAGAAGGATCTCCCTTGAAATCACTTGCCAGCTTGTCGATCTCATCCAGCAGCATCAACGGATTCTTTACCTTGACGTTTTTCAGTCCCTGTGCGATACGCCCCGGCATCGCTCCCACATATGTTCTGCGGTGTCCCCGTATCTCGGCCTCATCCCGTACACCGCCAAGACAGATCCGCACATATTTACGGTTCATAGCCTTTGCAACGGAACGGGCGATCGAAGTCTTGCCGGTTCCCGGTGGTCCCACCAGGCAGATGATCGGACTGGCACCATCTTCCTTTAATTTCTTCACTGCCAGACACTCCAAGATGCGTTCCTTGACCTTCTGAAGACCATAATGGTCAGCATCCAGCACCTCCTGCGCATGCAGAATATCGGTATTATCCTGACTTTTCTTTTTCCACGGCATCGCCAGCAGTGTTTCTATATAGCCACGGATCACCGCACTCTCAGAAGAATTGGAGCTGACCATTTTAAAACGTCGTATCTCATCCTCAATCTTATTTTTTACTTTTTTCGGTGCTTTAAGTTTCTCCAGTTTTTCCCGGAAACGGTCTGCTTCCGATCCGGTGTCCTCTTCTCCCAGTTCTTTATAGATTGCCTTGATCTGCTCCCGCAGATAGTATTCTTTCTGATTTTCCTCTACCTGTGACTTGACCTTCTGCGCAATGTCTCCCTGGATCTTCAGGATCCCGATCTCACGATTCAATACGACACAAAGTGCCTCATACTGCTCGGTCAGATGCTCCTTTGACAGAATATCCTGCTTCAGATGATAATGCACCGGTATATTCTCTGTGATCTGATACAGAATCTGCAACAGATCCGTTTCTTTCATAATAGAATCAACTACCTGTTGATTCATATGTCCGTTTTCCTGTGCATACAGTGAAAACATCTGCTTTAACTGACGTACCCTGGCGATCATTTCTAACTGCTTCGTCTTTTGAACCGGTGCCTCCAGGATGCTTTCATCCGACCAGATGTCCGGAAGTTCTTCATCAATATCTGCCTCAATCGTTCCTTCCATGTGCTCCTGAACGGTCTCCACATACTGCAGACGGCCTCGCTTCTGTCCGACCAGCACAACACGCAGTACATTCTTTGATACCTTCACTGTCTGCTTTACCTGTGCGATCGTTCCGATCTCAAACAGATCATCCATCCCTGGATTTTCCACCTGTGGATCCTTCTGCGCCACTGCAAATACAAGTCGTTCCTCTGCCATTGCTGCCTCAAGTGCCGCAATCGTCTGATCTCTTCCCACTTCAAAAAACACCGTGATCCCCGGCATTACTACAACATCCCGAAGTGTCAGTACTGGCATTTTTACCATATTTCTCTCTATCCCTTCTATGAAACAAATAGAGGGTTGGCACAGCCATCCCTCTATCCATTTTTCTTATATGTGTGCAAATGAAGCTGTCATTCACGTATTTTATGCGATTTCTCCTTCTTCTTTCTTTTTATCAGAAAGCTGCTTCATCTTTTCATCTTTCAATACAAGCGTCGGCTCCTCGTCTCCTGCTACGGCTGCTTCTGTAATAATGCACTCTTTTACATCCTCATTGGAAGGTGTTTCATACATCGCATTCATCATAACAGATTCCATGATCGCACGAAGTCCTCTGGCACCTGTCTTCCGCTCGATCGAACGCTTTGCGATCGCTGAGATTGCTTCTTTCTCAAAGGTCAGCTTCACATCGTCCATTTCAAATAACTTCTGATACTGCTTTGTGATCGCATTCTTAGGCTCGACCAGGATCTTCTCCAGTGCCTGTTCATCCAGCAGATCCAGTCCGACATTCACCGGCAGACGACCCACCAGCTCAGGAATCAGTCCAAATTTTACCAAATCCTCCGGCAATACCTGTTTGAACAGTTCTCCTACATTTTCGTCTCTTTCATCTGCGATCTCTGAATTAAAGCCGATTGATTTCTGTCCGATACGTGCTCCGATAATCTTATCCAGACCATCAAATGCACCACCGCAGATAAATAAGATGTTCGTTGTATCCAGCTGATAAAATTCCTGATGCGGATGCTTTCTTC
>CAUCOL010000103.1 GCA_958444395.1 uncultured Lachnospiraceae bacterium | reverse complement strand
GATGGTGTGGGTGGTTTAATAATTGTAAAAAATAAATACCCAGCTTTTTACTTTTATCTTATGTAGACCGTTTCGTGCGACGGAACAAAATCTGCGTATCAATGGAGCTGTCGCTGGTGGCAGGAAAGGTTTGGGTTAAATATTTAATGGAAATAGTCCGATAATCATAGTATAGTGACAACGAATCATGCAACAGATCAAGGAGGAGTATGTATGAGTCAATGGTTATCGGGCTCTTTTCGTTATACAGTCAATGGAGTGGCAGAAAACGGAAAGAAGAGAACAGGGACAGCAGAGCCGGCAGACAACAGCCCATTTGGGAGCAGAGCCGACGTAGAAAACCGGGAAATAAAAAAGAATTACAGTGACAGCGCAGCAGATGATGGTGTGCAGGTGGCGATCAACGATACCTCCAGGAGACGTGCAAGGTATATGCAGGCAGGATGGGATGCGTATTATTCCGCAGAAGGGAGCGATGCGGAGACAACCGAGGAGACGGAAGCAGATGCATCGACGGATGAGACTGCGGGAGAGACTGCCGATGGAGCAGCCGGCAGCATAGCGTATATGGAAGAACTGCTAAAAAGCATGCGGGAAAGTGCCAAACGTTCCAGGACAGAAAGAAAGACGACGAAACGGGCACTGAATTATAATTATAGAAAAGTATCCGGAGCAATTATGCGTGCCAAGACAGTAGCACAGGCGGGAAATGCCTTATCTTCTGCCAATACGACCTTATCGTCTCTGCGTCGCAAAGCAGCTGCGAAGCAGTATGATACGGACGAATTGAATCTGGCGATCCAGCATGCCCGCAAAATGGTACGTACAGCGAGAAGCAAGATGAAGAATCTAAAGCTGGAGTCCCAGCAGGAAAAGACAGATGCCGATATCGAGGGACGTCAGAAGAGAGAGCACCAGGGAGAGCATAAGAAAAGCCGTGCACAGGCAGCACCGGCACAGGTACAAAGACAGCGTGCGCAGGCAGAGGGAAGCACACAGCCGGATCGGCAGCAGCTTCAGCTGCAGCAGCAGTTACGTCAAAAACAGAAAGCGTTGCAGGAGAAGGAACAGGAATTATTAAAGAAGCAGCTTCGGCAGAGCAGTAATCAGGCGCAGAATGCACACCGCCGCCGGGAAAACTCGGATCTGTTGAATGCGGACATGGAATATCTGAAAAAGCAGATTGAACGTATGCGGCAGAATCATTCAGCGGCTTTGACAGGGACGACAGGCAGGATATCGACAGATGGAAATACAGTGGATACTACGCCTGCCACGACAGATACATCTGCCGCTCCGGCAGCGAATACAGAGACTTCTTCGGCTGTCACTGCACCTGTCGCGGGAACGGTCACAGAAGCAGCTGTGCCACCTGCTATGGATATCATGGTGTAAACGGTCATTTGCGTACCCGGGCAGGCACGGCGATCGGATCGACTGGATATTTGCGGCATTAGTGTATTTTTAGCGCAAATGTGATATGATAGGTATATTGGATCTGATCATGGTCTGACTGGCTTGTGCAGTCTTATGTGAATCAAGTTTACGAAGTCAAAAGATTCGAGTACGATACGGAAAGGCGGGGAAGAGATGCTGGTTGATGAGTTGAAGAAGCGGACAGAACAAAAATGCTGCAAACAGTGTGGGAGATATCTGGCAGATCTGTATAATAAAGAACTGTGTCCCACCTGCATAGAGATGAATCTGTTTTCAGAAGTAAAGGACTATATACGTTCCAATGACGTGCGAGAGACAGACGTGGCAGAACATTTTAATATTCCACTGCGTAAGGTAAGGGAGTGGATCCGGGATGGACGGATCCAGTATAAGAATAGCAACAATGATAAAATATCGGGAGTGCATTGTCAGATCTGCGGTAAGCCGATCGAGTTTGGAACCTACTGTCCGGAGTGTCACAGGATGCAGGGATTACAGGTGGTTGCGAAACGGTATGGTGAGGAACGTGCCCAGAAAGGGTCAATGCGTTTCTTGGGAAAAGACGAGTGACACAGGGAATATAACAATGGATCTATTATATCGAGTATTTTATACAATATTTTCTATGGGGTGCATGGCGGTGATCTTGCTGCCGGTACTCCTTATATTGCGATTATGCTGGCGTAAAATGCCCCGGCAGTACATGGTGCTGCTGTGGCTTCTTTATTTTCTGCGGGCAGTCTGTCCGGTCGGTCTGAGCAGTCCGATCTGTCTGTATGCTCCGTGGAACAGGGCATATCACCGGCTGTTGCGTCAGCTGGGGTTGCAGACACAGACGGAACATGGTCTGTTGACGAGCTGGATACAGGTGTATCGTGAGGGAATACAGACGACAGCGGCATATAAAGTGTGTGCGGTGTGCTGGGTGACAGGGGTAGCAGCACTTCTTTTGTGTGTCCTGTTTTATGGACAGGCGGTACGCAGACGTGTCAGAAAAGCAGAGCATTTATATGACCGGATCTATCAGACGGATGTAGTGACAGAGCCCATGCGTGCCGGACTTTTCCGGACAAAGGTATATCTTCCGAAGGATATGCTGGCGCAGACGGCAAAATACATTATTTCTATGGAGACGGCACATATCCGGCGAAAGGATGATTGGCTACGCACTGTATTTATCCTGGCAGTGTGCCTGCAGTGGTGGAATCCCTGCATCTGGCTGGCGTATTATCTGGCAGACCGGGATCTGGCAATGGCGTGTGATGAAACGGTCTGGAAGAAGCTGAATGCATCAGAGAGAGAAGCCTATACACAGATATTTGTAAATATAGAGAAAGAACATTTCTCTGTTCCAGGCGGAATCTTTGGGACAACAGAACGACATCTGCAGGCGCGTGCAGATCATCTTCTGTACAAGCGGCAGACGTCTCTGTGGAAGAAAGCTGTGACGGCGTTTGCCGTGACGGTCTGCTTCGTATGGTGGTTTGGACTGTCGTGGATGGGGGCATCATGGAACGATGGTGCATGGACGACAGAGCGGCAGAATCAGGGGGAGTCTCTGTTTGATGATACGGTGATGAAAGGCGTAACCGATGAAGTGATCTGTTCTGCAGATTCGACCGATCCTGCCGGAGACGCCGTACGTGTCGAATTGGTGATACAGGAAGGCACGTTCCAGAAGGAACAGGGGTATAACGGACGCTGCAGCCTGAAACTGATCGGAGCAGACAGCCGGACGAAAGAAACCTTTGCGCTGAGTAAACTGTTCAATGGCAAGCAGATACAGAATTTCTCACAGAATATGACCTTGCAGGTGCAGGACTATAACGAAGACGGACTGATGGAGGTAGCGATCGGACAGCCGGCAGAGGTGACGAGACAGCAGGCGGCGGCACCGGTTTCGGCAGCGGCAGCTACAGCCACGCCGGATCAGACAGAGGAAAAGCTGACCGTACAGGAGTATCATCTGCTGGAGATTGACAAAAACGCATTCAAAGTGATCAGTGATCCGATCTATGTGCCGGATGTCAGTGAACTGCAGAAGGGGTCAATGATTTTCTCCTATGTACAGAATGCCGGTGGCGTGCTGACGGTAGATGTGGACGATGAAACCGTCTATTATGTGTGGGATGCATCGGATAAGATGTACCATAAAAAAGCAATGACACAGCAGGAGATCGAGGAGCGGCGGCGGGAGAACAGCACGGAAGAGGGAGAAGAACAACAGTTTACACTGACGGATGATGCGGACCGAACGGTTGTTGTGGTTGATACGAAGAAGGATTATACCGGTAGTGCATCGATTCAGGATGTGATCCTGGCACCGAAGGGAAACCCACAGGCAAAGTCTGCCATCCATCCGGCACAGATACAGGGATATTTCTGTGCGTTGGACTGGGTTGAAGGAGCGGATGAGACGAAACGCTATGCTGTGTTGGTATATAATGGGGTACACGCACAGACTTTTTGCATATATGACGTGAAAAAGCAGAAAATATATTATAAGCAGGAAGATGGCAATCAGAAGCTGAACCGGATCTTTGCGCAGTATGCCGGAGAAGAAAAGCGATTCCCGGAGGAAGGCGTAGTCGTATACAGCCTGACCGGGATGGAAGGCAGTGATATCCTGCAGGTGCGTTTTGCTGCCAATGCAGAGGATGAAGAAAACATCAGTGGGACTTATAAGTACAAAATCTCTTCCAAACACGCATATGATCTGAGCTACAGTCTGACAGATTCATCGAACTGATCCGTTGTGTCGATGGATGAGATAACATACGGGCTCGTTGTGTCAATGGATGAAATAACATATAGGTTCGTTGTGCTGATGGATCCAATAACATGTGGATTCGTCAAATTAACCAAAAGCATAAAAGATTATTTGGCATATTTTTATAATTTACAAATTGCGTAGACAATACTATAATAAATGCAAGATATGAGAACGATACCACATAAGAAAAAAACATGTATGTTGATTCCTAAAAGAAAGATTATATGAAGTTATTTGTCATAAAGTGACTAATATATGTCATTTCGACAAAACCATTACCCGAATTTACGTTGCAGATTCTTATGAATCAGTAAACTAAAATGTGGGAACGTTCTCATACATACAAAGAGTAAACAGGTAACACGCCGCCAGCTCGGCATTTACAGGAAGGGAGAGTGTCGGCGGTAAATCTGTATCCGGAAAACAGGACAAAGATACGGACAGACATAACAAATAAGAAAGGAAGGGATTGTTATGGATTATGGGGTTGTAGCAAAGGAAGTACTTCAGGCAATCGGCGGCAGAGAAAATATCGTATCTGCTGCGCATTGTGCGACAAGACTTCGACTGGTGATCGGAGATAATGCGAAGTGCAGTAAAGAAACACTGGAGAATATTGATGGTGTAAAAGGGGTATTTGAAGCAGCCGGACAGCTGCAGATCATCTTTGGAACAGGAACTGTCAATAAAGTCTATGATGCATTCATCGAAGCAGCCGGCATCACCGGAGGCACGAAAGAGGATGTGAAGCAGGCGGCTGCAGCGAAGCAGAATCTGTTCAAGCGTGCGATCAAAACACTGGGTGATATCTTCGTGCCGATCATTCCGGCGATCGTTGCCAGTGGATTATTGATGGGACTGCTGGAGGGCTTCTGCAATCTCTATCCGGCATTGGCGGAGTCTTCGACGTACGAGATCTTTCATCTGTTCAGTAATGCAGCATTTGTTTTCCTGCCAATCCTGATCGCGATCAGCGCGGCAAAGGCCTTTGGCGGAAATCAGTTTCTCGGAGCAGTCATCGGCATGATCATGATCCATTCGGATCTGATCAATGCATGGTCCGTAGCAGGCATGAAAGCATCTGAGATACCAACCGCTTCCGTATGGTTTGGATTATATCATATCCGTATGGTCGGATATCAGGGACATGTTATACCGGTTGTGATCGCTGTATGGCTGATGTCAAAGCTGGAGAAGAAGCTACATAAGATCGTACCGGAGATCATCGACCTGTTTGTGACACCATTGGTAACGGTATTGGTGACCGGGTATTTGACACTGACGATCATCGGGCCGATCTTCTCAACGATTGAGAACTGGGTGTTAAGCGCAGCAGAAAGCCTGATCGCCGTTCCGTTTGGAATCGGCGGGATGATCGTCGGCGCATTCTATGCACCAACGGTAGTAGCCGGTGTACATCATATGTACAATGCACTGGAAGCCGGACTTCTGAGTGCGCATGGCGTAAATAACTGGATGCCGATCGCGACAGCTGCCAATGTAGCACAGGGGGCAGCCTGCCTGGCACTGGCGATCAAAACGAAAAATGCAAAAACACGAAGCGTTGCTCTACCGGCATCCTTATCAGCGTATCTGGGTATCACAGAGCCTGCGATCTTCGGTGTAAATATCCGTTATATGAAACCGTTTATCGCCGGATGTATCGGTGGTGCATGCGGTGGACTGGTAGCAGGTATTACACATGTGGGCGCTTCCGCTTATGGTATCACAGGCGTGTTTGGATTTCTGATCACAACGGCTTATACCTGGCAGTATGCACTGGTGATCCTGGTTGCGACAGTCGTAGCATTCTCTATCTCCTGGATCCTGTATAAAGAAGATCCGGAGGAAGGGATGAAGAAAGCAGATCAGACAGCACATGATCAGAAAGAATGCGCCGTTTCTGTCAATACAGCTGCCGTGGAAAATGCACAGAGCATATCTGATACAGCGGCAGGTACACAGAATGTCTATGCACCATTGATCGGAGAGACTGTTGCCATGACGGATGTGAAGGATGATACTTTTGCAGCCGAGGTACAAGGAAAGAGCATTGCGATTGTTCCCAAAATGGGACAGGTGTTTGCACCATTTGATGGAACCGTTACCACTGTCTTTGATACAAAGCATGCGATCGGACTGACCGGAGACAACGGTGTGGAAGTACTGATCCATGTCGGGATCAATACCGTAGAACTGGATGGAAAATACTACACATCAAAAGTAACGGAAGGGGAGCATGTGACGGCCGGCCAGCTGCTTCTGGAGTTTGATGCAGAGAAGATCCGGACAGCCGGTTACGATATTACGACACCGGTGATCATTACGAATACGGATGATTATGAGGAAGTATTGCCGGCAGCCACAGGCAGCGTAGAGAAAGGTCAGCTTCTTTTGCAGATTAAATAGCTAAAACTTCCCACACCGCCAGGGGCAGTTAAAGCCCTGACATCCGGGCATGCAGCAAATGAAATATCTTTCTGATTT
>CAUCOL010000102.1 GCA_958444395.1 uncultured Lachnospiraceae bacterium | reverse complement strand
GATGGGATGCATTATATTGCTCCGGTGAAGGATTACAGGGATCTGTATAATCTGCAGAGAGAGGATATCGATGCATTGCTGGCAGTGCTGGCGCAGGATACGGTTTATGACAGAGTAGTCTTTCATATAGGATTTTGGTCGGATGCAATGTTGTATCTGATGTACTGCTGTGACCGGGTGCTTTTCCCACAGGCACAGTCATCGTGGCAGCAAAACCAGCAGAAGGCGATGGAGCAGTTTATGCTGCGCGAGGGAATGGGAGAGGTCTGGGAACAGGTGGAATATGTTGTGTGAAAGGGACGGGAGGATGACAGAAGAAAAACGGAGACAGCTGCAGGAGGCTATTCAGCAGCGGATCATCCATCAGACGGGTCAGAGTGAACTCTATTCGGATGAAGAGATGATGGAAGAAATTGAACGATGTGTCCTAAATATGGGACAGACAGAATATCTATCGATCCATGAGAAAATGGCGATCAGCCATGACATTTTTAATGCAATCCGTCGTCTGGATGTTTTGCAGGATCTGTTAGATGATCCGGAAGTGACAGAGATCATGATCAATGGATCGGAGCATATCTTTGTGGAGAAGAATGGACGCATCCGGGATTCGGGAAAACGGTTTCAGAGCCGGCAGAAACTGGAACAGGTGATTCAGCAGATTGTTTCCAAAATGAACCGTGTCGTGAATGAATCGACTCCGATTGTGGATGTGCGTCTGGAAAATGGATCCCGTGTGAATGTAGTACTGCCTCCCATCGCAATAGATGGACCGGCTGTCACGATCCGGCGTTTTCCGGATCAGCCGATGGACATGGATCAGTTGTTGCAGATTGGCAGCCTGAATCAGGAAGCAGCCGATTTTCTGCAGATGGTTGTAAGGGCACGATATAACATTTTTATCAGTGGAGGAACCGGTAGTGGCAAAACGACTTTTCTGAATGCGCTGTCGGATTTTATACCGGGGGATGAACGCATTATTACAATTGAGGATTCGGCGGAGCTTCAGATCCGTAACATTCCCAATCTGGTGCGGATGGAAGCGAGAAATGCCAATGTCGAAGGCAAAAATGCCGTGTCGATCCGTGATCTGGTACGCTCGGCGCTTCGCCAACGTCCGGATCGAATTATCATTGGAGAGATCCGCGATGCGGCGGTGATCGAGCTCTTAAGCGCAATGAATACGGGACATGATGGAAGTATATCGACGGGACATGCGAACAGCCCGGCTGACATGCTGCGCAGAATGGAAACACTGGTACTTACCGGGATGGATATTCCCTTACCGGCAGTGCGGAGCCAGATCGCATCTGCGATTGAGATAATCATACAGCTGGGGAGGCTGCGGGATAAGACAAGAAAAGTACTGGAGATCGACGAGGTCGTGGGAATAGAGCAGGGAGAAATCTGCCTGCAGCCACTCTATTGTTTTCGGGAAACGACAGATAGCAGTCTGCAGAAGGTGTGCGGTTCGCTGGAAGCTGTAGAGAAACTTAGGCACACACGGAAGCTGGAGCAGAGTGGGGTACTTTTGGAGCAGGCAGGTCAGGCGGTGTAACAGGGAGAAAGAGACAAGAGCATATAGGAGAAAAGGACAAAATATATGTTAGGGGAGATAGAAAACAGTATGAAAAATGCCGGATTGAGCAGAAAAAATAACAGGATGGGAAATACCAGATTGGCAAGAAGAAATAACAGTATGGGAAATGCCAGATTGAAACACAGAAAATGCGGCATAGAGGATGACGGGGGTAAAAGAGGGCAATGGAAGAAGATCTGGCAGGATCCGGTCAGCCGGCGGGAGTGTATTCTGACAGCAACACAAACTTTTTTTGTGACGTTATTGTTTTATAAAAGTGTTGGATGGGTGATAGGAGTAGGGATTCCGGTGTGTATTCTACAGTTGTGGTCAAGGAAGAAAGAGTGGATGGAGCGAAGAAGGTGGATGATGAATCTGGAGTTTCGAGAAGGACTTCAGGGGATTGCGGCGGCGTTAAATGCCGGATATTCGGTAGAAAATGCGTTGGAGGAAAGCAGCCGTGATCTACAGGTGCTATATGGGGAGTCATCGGTATTATACCCGGAATTTATGGCGATGTTGGCGCGCATCCGTTTGAACCAACCGGTAGTAGAAGTATTCGATGAATTTGCGGCGGGCAGTGGGGTGGAGGATATCCGCAGTTTTGCTGAAGTTTTTCGGACGGCACAGAAGTCGGGTGGTGATCTGGTGGCGATTATACGTACCAGTGCAGGGCGGATCGGTGAGAAGATTGAGATCCGACGGGAGATTCAGACGATGATCGCTGCCAAGCAGTTTGAAGGGCGGATCATGAATATGGTACCGCTGGGGATGATACTTTATTTCTGGATCTGTTCTCCGGGTTTTCTGGACTGTCTGTATCAGACGTTATCGGGAAGAATGATCATGACCTGCTTTCTGGGGATTTATCTGGTGTCAGGAGCTTTGAGTCGGCGGATCTGTCATATCGCTGTTTAGCGTGGGAAGTTTACCAGTCTGGAAGGCGTTTGATAAATGCAGTGTAATAAGGAAAAACTTTGTGGAACATGAACAAAGTAGTTGCTGGCAATAGAGTAATAACAGGGAGGTTTGGTGACATATGGGAAATGGCATCGTATTATGTGGCTGCTTTTTGTTTCTGGCAGCTCTGACAGGAGCACTGATGTGTTGCTATTATCATCGGAATCGGGAAAATGTGAAAGGGTCACAGGATATATGGCGTTACTTTATACCTTTGACCGGTTTGCTGTGGAGGCGTGTCGGACCGCGGCTGCTTAATGTGGTAAATCCATCGACCTGGGACAAGCTTCAGGCGGTGAAGATGGGGCAGAGCAGAGAAGAAATTCAAAAAGAATATTTTTATCGTAAATGTAATGTTTTTTTGCTTCTGCTATTTCTGACAGTCTTGCTTACATTTCTGGCATTGCTTTCGGATAGCAGCAAGGGTCTGCTGAAAGAAGGGTATTATATTCGCAGAGAAGAGCCGGGAGGTGGGGATAAAGAGATTTCTCTGCAGGTGCGGGGGGAAAGGGAGAAGAAAGAGACAAAGCTGCTGGTAAAGGAACGAGAGTATACTGATAAGGAATTAAAAAAGCAGTTCCGCCTGGCAAGAAAGGAGATTCAGGCATCTTATCTGGGAGAAAATGCATCTGCAGATAAAGTGACCGGATCACTTGTATTTAACACCTATCTTTCACAAAGTGCCTGCGTGGTTCAGTGGCGAACGGATACACAGGGATATGTACAATCGGATGGAACATTGGCGAATAAAAAGCTGACAAAGCCGGTGGATGTGGAGATTACCGCTATTTTATACTGTGGTGGTCAGAAGGAAAAAATGCCTTTGGCCTGTCGCATATTTCCTCCCCGATATTCAAAAAGGCAGAACTTTTGGAGAGCATGGAGAGATAAGGTGAACGCCAGTCAGAAAGAGTCGGCGCAGAGTATATATTTATCACTTCCGCAGGAGGTGCAGGGGCGGAAGGTATCGTATATGGAACGAGCAGGGACAAGCTGGCGGCAGATTTTGACTGTGGGAGTCGGATTTTGCATTGGATGGCTTTTTTTGCAGGATCTGCAGATTGACCGGCAGATACAGAAAAGAGAATTGGAATTAAGAAAGAATTATCCGGAAGTATTAGAACGGTTTATTTTGTTGATCGGAGCAGGCATGACGATCCGGGGAGCATGGATCCGCATAGCGCAGGATTATGAACAGAGGCGCAGGGAACAGAACCTGGAGAAGCAGTACCTGTATGAAGAAATGCTGGTAACAGGAAAGGAACTGGAAAATGGAATCAGTGAGGCAGCAGCTTATACGGGATTTGGAAGGAGGGTTGCATTGCTCCCGTATATGAAATTTAGTTCGCTTCTGGTGCAGAATCTGCGGAAGGGATCTGATGATCTGCTCAAACGAATGGAAATGGAAGCGGAAGATGCGGTACAGACACGAAGGGAATGTGCCAGACAAATGGGAGAAAAAGCAAGCACAAAGCTTCTGCTCCCTATGATGCTGATGCTGGTCATTGTATTTGCAATGATCATGATCGCAGCATTTCAAGCGTTGTGACAGGGAAGTTTATTGCAAAGCAGTCTGGCTGCCTGGGACAAAAGCAGGCAGACTGGGAAAGGAAGGTTTTTATGAGATATTTTATGGATTTTTGGAACGAAGAGGATGGAATAGGAATCATTGAGATTATTTTGATATTGGTAATATTAGTGGCGATTGTAGTTATTTTTAGGGAACAGATTTCTTCGATTGTGAGCAATGCGTTTAAGCAGATCAATGGAGGAGCTGATACGATCAATGAAGAAATTTCAATTGATTAGAAGCGGAGATGGAAGCATTACTGTTTTTACAGTATTTTTGTTTCTGACATTACTGTTGTTGACAGGAAGCGTGTTGGACAGTGCCAGATTCTTCGGCTCGACAGGGTATGTTAAGACCTCTGCCTATGGTGCGGAACTGGCAGCATACGGAGCGTATAACAGGGAATTATTTCGGGAGTATGGTTTACTTGGTGTCGGAGGGTATGCAGGGATGGATCAGGCAGACTGGGAAGAAACCTATCAGAATATTTTGGTACAGAATCTGCAAGAACGACCGGAACCAAAAGAGCAGACTGGGTTATGGGACAGATATAAACGCTATGCATCGGTATATCAGATACGTAAGGTGCGGACAGAGATGACGCAGGTGCAGTACCTGACAGAGCGGGAGGTCTTCTTGCGACAGATACGGCAATGGCTTAAAAGCGTGGCGGTACAGGACATATCAGACGCTTTGCTGTCGCATGCAAATGGAGGAGAAACCTCTGTGCGGGAGTCGATGATGGACAGTTTGGAGAAGACAGAGCAGGCAGAAGAAAAGAAAGAAGAACAGGAGAAAGGAGAGAAGAACACAGAGGAGCAGAAAAAGCCGGATGTGGGCATGAAAACAGAACCTGCCGTGCGGAAGGACGAAATGTCAGGAGCATCAGATAAGAAAGAGCCATCAGCAGAGGAAACATCGGGACAATCGGAGAATGGGGAAACATCGGAAGATACAAAGGACAGTCAGCCTCCGGCACAGAACCCGCTGCAATTTATTAAATCCTTACTGGGGGATGGCGTGCTGCAGCTTGTATGCAGGCAGAGTGGGACGTTGTCGGAAGGTGTGGTTACATCAAGAAAAGAAGAAGGGAGTGAACCGGAAGAAATATCAACCTGGTCTGCACAGCGCACCGGCACGAAGATGTTAAGAGGATTTCTGAAACAAACAGATTCGATAGGGTCACAAACGACAGAAATCTCCGGAAAGCGGCTGCAATTACTTATGTATGCGATGCATCAGTTTGATTATTACGGAACTGGCCGCGGACGGTCCCAGAAGTATGGACTGGAGTATCTGATCGTGGGGCAGGAGAGAGAAAAGGATAATCTGGTAGCTGTGACAGAGAGACTTCTGTTGCTTCGAACAATGGTAAATTATGCATATGTGGTGTCGAATCCGGTTTTTCAGGAGGAAAGTCTGACTACAGCGACAACACTGGCTGCATTTCTGGCAGCAGAGGCATTGATTCCCATGATACAGCAGTGCATTTTACTGATTCTGTCTTTGGAAGAGGCATGCATTGATGTAATGGCACTGTTAGATGGCAGGGCTGTTCCGTTTCAGAAGACAGAGACCAGCTTTAAGATGACCTATGCACAGATCTGTGCCTGCTCTAAGGAATTATTTGGACAAAAGGCATCTGCCTATCCGATGGCAGAGAAAAATGCACTGAGTTTTCAGCAGGGCATTTCTTATTATCAGTATCTCTGGATGATGCTGATGACTGTGTCGTGGGAAAAGATGTACAACCGTACATTGGATCTGATCCAGGATGATCTGCAGATAAAATATAATGCAGGATTTGAGATAGAAACATGTATTGCAGGCGCATCTGCAGATGTATCTTATGGTATGCCGATGCTATGCCGCTATTTTTGGACGAAGCCGTCCAAATGGCTGACACTGGATGCCGATGGACTGATCTGGCGCAAGATAGAGGTTCATTATGCATATTGACAGATAATGGGGAGAATGATCATGAACCGGCTGCTGTCATAAGTACTCTCTTTTTTACATTAACGCATTCACATTAAATGTATAAAATCTGTCTGTAGAGAGGCTATTCCCAAATAAAAAGAAGAGAGTGCTTATGACGGCAGCCGGAGAAAAAGGGTTGGCAGAAAGGAAGAACAAAGGAAAGGAAGGGAGAATCTGTGGGAAAAAGTGGGCTGACAGTGAAAGAAAAGGGGATATTTACAGAAAGGAAAGGTTGTGGAGAGGAGAAAGAATGATAGTCAACGCTGGGTGAGAGCTTCGCTGACTGTAGAGGCAGCTCTGGTCATACCGTTTTGCATATTATGTCTGCTTTCATTTAGCGTATTATTTCAAATGCTGCAAAAGCAGCAGGCGGTTCAGCTGGAGTTGTTTAAGGCGGTGCAATCCTATGCTGCGCTGGGAACAAAGGCTTCTACTGTGAGAAGTCTGTTGCAGGAACAGATCGTACTGCGTTGGGAGGATGACACTTCCCGGCGTGTTGTGTCGGCAGAATATAGCATGAATATACCATTTATCGGTTCCAGGTTCACCGGGATGAGAAGATATCAGCAGATGGTATTTGATGACTATTCAGGGGTTAGTATGGCTGGCGGTGAAGGAATGGAGTTTGTGTATATCACACCGAGAGGAACAGTGTATCATGTCAGCCGGGAATGTACGTATCTTCGCAATCTGATC
>CAUCOL010000101.1 GCA_958444395.1 uncultured Lachnospiraceae bacterium | reverse complement strand
CATCTACAATCAATTTCTCCAGAGCAATCCGGGCAACTTCCCTTCTTACTCCATCAAAAGCGGATAATACGACTGCTTCCGGTGTATCATCAATGATCAGATTCACACCGGTCAATGTCTCAAGGGTACGGATATTACGTCCTTCACGACCAATGATACGCCCCTTCATCTCATCGTTCGGCAACTGTACCACAGAAATCGTAGTCTCCGCTACGTGATCTGCAGAACATCTCTGAATTGCATTTACAACGTAGTCTTTCGCACGCTTATCTGCCTCTTCTTTCGCCTTACGATCCATTTCTTTAATCATTACTGCAGTTTCATGTTTTACGTCTTCTTCAACAGATTTTAAAAGATATTCTTTTGCTTGTTCAGAGGTCAAACCGGAAATCTTTTCAAGTTCACGCAAATGGACTGATTTGGCTTCTTCCAAATCCTTCTTTAACTTATCCAGATCTGCGTCTTTGGCATTTAATTTTGCCTCTTTCTTTTCAAGTGCTTCCGATTTCTTATCCAGAGCTTCCTCTTTCGATAATACACGTTTTTCATATCGCTGAATCTCTGCCCGTCTTTCTTTTGACTCACGCTCAATCTCATTTTTGTTCTTGAGCGCTTCCTCTTTCGCTTCGAGCAGTGCTTCACGCTTCTTAGTTTCTGCCGTCTTCAATGCATCATCAATAATCTGTCTTGCCTTATCTTCTGCATTGCCAAGCTTTTCTTGTTCTGTCTTGATATAGTTCTCTACAGAAACCTTTTTGGTAATCAGCGCGGTCACGATAATCCCAACTAATAGAACCACAACAGCAATTCCAATATAAATTGCTAATGGTGACATATCGAACAGGAGCACCTCCTTTTAAAAATTTATTGCATATTATACAACTATTTAATTTTATACTTTTTACCAGGTGCTGTCAAGCGAAATGATCGCTCACAGGAGGCTTTTTTGGTCTCTGTTCCGCAGTCCCGTTATTACTCTGATTTCCCCTGTTCTTCTGTGCCTGTCACATATCCAGTGCTGCTTTAATATCATGCAGACGAAATCCCTTCCGATACAGCTTCGCTGCCAGTTTCTGCTTCTGCTCATACTCTTCCGGAATCCCGTCTTTTGCCAGTTTACGTATCGCCTCTTTCAGAGCTGCCGAGTCATCCCGGTCGATCGCATCCAGTGCGATCTCTATATACTCCTCCGGCACATGTCTTTTATAAAGATCCTGTCGAAGCCGCTGTATGCTCCTCTGTTCATGATATATCTCAACAAAGTGTGTCGCATACCGCAGATCATCAATATAATGAAATGAGCGCACATATTCCATCGCATCCTCAACAGCATCCGGTGAAAAACCACGCTTCTCCAGCTTGTCCTTCAGTTCCCATTCCGTGCGGTCCATATGCTGCAATAATGCCATCGCTTTTTTTCGCGCCTGCTGGTACTCTTCCTCCATACGCATGTTACTTTTCTTTCTTCTCAGCAGCCTCGGTCTTTGGCTCTTCCTTCGGCTCTTCTTCTTTTCCTAATGCCTTCGCATTGTCTTTGGCATATTTCTCACGAACCTTTTCTTCTACTTCCTTCATCACATCCGGATGCTCCTTGAAGTACTGCTTCGCATTCTCACGGCCCTGACCAATCTTATTGCCATTGTATGCATACCATGCACCGCTCTTATTGACAATATTTTCATTGGCAGCCAGATCCAGAATATCTCCCTCTCGGGAAATACCCTCACCATAAATAATATCTACTTCCGCTTCACGGAACGGAGGTGCCACCTTATTCTTTACCACCTTGATCCGGGTGCGGTTACCAATCGCTTCCCCGTCTTTCTTAATCTGCTCACCACGACGTACTTCCAATCGCACGGAGGAATAATACTTCAACGCACGACCACCGGTCGTCGTCTCCGGATTACCGAACATAACACCAACCTTCTCACGTAACTGGTTGATAAAGATCACTGTACAACTGGTCTTTCCGATGATACCGGTCAGTTTACGCAGTGCCTGTGACATCAAACGAGCCTGCAGCCCCACATGGCTGTCACCCATATCGCCTTCTATCTCCGCCTTCGGAACCAGCGCGGCAACAGAGTCTACGATCACAATATCAATCGCACCGGAACGTACCATCGTCTCCGTAATCTCCAATGCCTGCTCTCCGTTATCCGGCTGTGATATGTATAAATTGTCAATATCTACACCGATCTTCTTCGCATAGACAGGATCCAGCGCATGCTCTGCATCAATGAATCCCGCTATACCACCTAACTTCTGCACCTCTGCTACCACATGCAGTGCTACCGTCGTCTTACCACCGGACTCCGGTCCGTAGATCTCTACCACTCTTCCCTTCGGAATGCCGCCAACTCCTAATGCGAGATCCAGTCCCAGAGAACCGGATGGAAATGTCTCTACACTAAGATGGGAGTTATCTCCGAGCTTCATAACTGCCCCTTTGCCATAGGCTTTCTCTATCTGTGCAACAGCTGACTCTAATGCTTTTCGTTTATTTTCATCAATCGTAATTTCTTTCGCCATGATCTTCCTCACTTTCTTCGAACACCTTTTCCGAACAGATGTTCTTCATGGATAATATAAACTATTTTAGCGCAACTGTCAACAACAAAAATCTCAAGTAGATGCATCGTAGCATACTTTCTGTTCTACTTCAATTGATTTTTTGTACAATACAGCTGCGTATATTTTGTAACATATTCTGACGTAATCAGATGATAGCGGTTCAGATCCCGCAGTGTTTTTGAGAACTCCGCACTGGAAACCGGTGCCTGCAGAAGCTGATTCAACGTTTCTTCCATCTTTTTCCGATACTCATCCAACGTATAAATATTATTACGGCAAAGTATGCTGTAACGATAGATTTCTTTGAAATATTCATCAAAATGAGCAGACTGGTTCACCGGGTCGTCCACCAGTAACGGAAGTTTTGGCAGAACCCTCAGTACCCCCGCCATCGATGTATTTGTAAAAACGATACCTGGATAAATCGAAAACACATTTTTCACAAAGCCAATCTCTCCGTCCTGCGATACCTCCTGATACTCCGGAAGATACTTTGCGTACATCTTGGATACAAAACTGGCATAACGAAACGTCGGATAATCCTTTTCCGGATCTGCAGCAACACCCTTCTGATACAAAATTCCTTGGATCTTATCCAACGGAACCTGTATCTCATGTGCACGCCCTTCCAATACAAGCACATGCAGATGATGATCCGTTCTCCAGACAACCGCCGGTGTCTGATACACCTGCTCCTCCGGATAAGAATCCACCATCGCAAAGATATGATTCTGCCGCACCTGATGATCCTTCATCTCACGTTTCAGCTTCTTCTCTGTCATAGAAGCCAGGTATTGTGATTTGATCCGGGAACGCTCTCTGGCTCCGAGACTGTTCCAATCGCCGGATTCTTCCATCTTCTTCTGAAGCTTTCCTGTTGCCTCTGCCGCTTCCCTCTCCGCCTTTTCTTTCTTTTTCTTCTCTTTTCGTTCCAGCTCCTGCAGCGATACCGACTGCGATGTAATAAATGCAGCTACCCCGCAGGCTGCAGCACCGGCACCAAAAACACCGGATCCAAGAACCGCCGCAAATACCGCCAGCAGAACAGTCAGCAGAATCAGACCGAGCAGCGACCACAGAAACAGCTTCGCTTTGGTACTCCCATAAAATAACGTATTTATGATTTTCTGCATCATCCGCGCAGCCTACCTCCTGTTTCATATTTTTCAAATGTATCCAGACAATGCAGGATCGCCTCATACTGCTCCTCTTCATTTCCCTCTTCCAGCACAATATCAAGTGCCACTGCTATATTTCCGAGCAGACGTTTGTCCAAATATTGTTTTAAGGAGATAAAGATCTGTCTCTTCTCATGAAAGGTCTGCGCATCCAGCAGCTGCATAAATCCATCCTCTGCAATCTTTTGCGCCACCTGCGCAGAGGTATCATCCTCTGCAGACGCATCCACTGTCTTCGAAAACGCTTCGTCCTCCAAAGATGCCGTGTTTATATTCTCCGGTTTCATCGAGGCATGCGTGGATGTTTGTCCGGCATCCGATACAGTCTCATGTGGCATCTGTCCCATATTTCGTACAGGTATTTGTTCTGATCCCTTCTTCCCTTCGATCGGTCTTCCAAATGGATCTACCGGTTCAAAACGGTATTCCTGCACAAGGATCCCCTGATCCGGCCGGTTCAGTTTTTCCATAAACTGTGCCAGCGACCTGACCCATGTACTATAGGGCGGAACCATCGACTGATACACCACCATCTGCTCTTTTGTCTCACTTTGCAGGGCAAGCTCCTTTACCTGATAAATAATCCCTGTATATTCACGGTAAAACGCCCCTGCTGCCGGTATATTTCTATCCAAATTAAGCCACCTCATTTCCACTACGATCTGTTATCCATCCGTCTTCTGCCACGATTGGGCAGATTCCATCACCAGACCGTAATTTGTCTTACAGCACACCGTACTGTCTGTTTTTGACCTTTGCCTCATTATAATGTTTTTCAAGTCATCTGTCTATGTATTCCTTTCGTGCAGAAACGACAGAACCGTTTTCTTCCGGGCATATCCCTTCCTACACGCAGATTTGACTTTTGTGCCTGTTCTGCTATATTGGTTAAAGCAGAATATTTCAGAAAGGGTTGAATACAGGATGAAATCATTTAATTTACATAAACAGATGCAGCTTTATGCCATTACCGACCGCCATTGGCTGGGAGAAAATCGTCTGGCAGACGTCGTTGAAGAAGTTCTCCGAAACGGCGCCACTTTTTTGCAGCTGCGCGAAAAGCAGTTTACCCATGCACAGATGGTCGAGGAAGCGAATGAAATCCAGGCAATTGCCGCCAGATACCATGTTCCCTTCGTTATAAATGATGATATCTACGCTGCCAAAGAGATCAATGCCGATGGGGTTCATATCGGACAGGATGACATGGAATATCAAAAAGCCCGTGGGATTCTCGGACAGGGTAAGATCATCGGCGTATCAGCACATTCCGTAAAAGAAGCTCTGGCTGCCCAGAATATGGGGGCAGATTATATCGGTGTAGGTGCTGTTTTTCAGACAAGCACAAAAAAAGATGCCTCCAGTCTTTCCTTTGAAACGCTGCAGGCAATCACAAAGGCAGTCTCTATCCCGGTCGTAGCGATTGGCGGGATCACTGCCGACAATCTGATGCAGCTGCAGGGTTCCGGTGTGGATGGGGCTGCTGTGATCTCCGCTATATTCGGTCAGAGCGACCCGGGCGCAGCAACCCGCCGGATGCTACAATTAACCACACAGATGCTGTCCGGACAGAAAGAGGCATAAGATGAAGGAACGATTCAACTCTGCCGGACTCTATATCTTCGACATGGATGGAACCCTGTTAGATTCTATGCCTGCCTGGAAACACCTCGGACGTGATTATCTGCTGACACAGGACATTCTCCCTCCGCAGGATCTGGAAGCAAAGATCAATGCTATGACAATCGAAGAATCGGCTGCTTATTTCCAGACTCTGGGTCTGCTCAAAGATACAAAAAAGATCCGGCAGGAAATGCTGGATCTCATCTACGATGCTTATTATTCTACCATCCCTGCCAAACAGGAGGTTGCGGATTATTTAATATATCTGTCCCAAAATACGGACACACCAATCTGCCTTTTAACAACCTCCGACCGAGTCTGCGCTGTTCATGCAATGAAACGACTGAATCTATACCATTGTTTTGACCGCATCCTGACAAGTACACAACTGCAGCTTAGCAAACGCACCGGTGAAATCTACCGTACCGTCTGCTCGCTTTATCATGTTTCCCCTAAGGATACCATCGTACTGGAAGATGCATTCTATGCGATCCGTGCCGCAAAAGAAGCCGGCTGCTCTGTCTATGCCGTTCCGGATGCCTCTTCCCAGGATGACTACGATCAGATCTGTCAGACAGCAGATGCGGTTTTCGATCTGTAAACCGCACATTTTCCATCAGAACATTTATATCACTATACTGCAGCTGCAGCATAGAAATACTATCTTTCCTTTTGAATACGTACTTCTTTGCCATAACAGCCATGCGCCAGCGGTCCATTTCCCTGTCCCATATCCAGCCCTGCTTTCATCGCATCACGGACATATTTTTTCGCATCACGAACTGCCTCTGGAAGCTGCTTTCCACAGGCAAGTCCACAGGCAATCGCTGTTGAAAGTGTGCACCCCGTGCCGTGTGTATTTGCACTTTTGATACGCTCCGCCGGATACCAGTGCATCTCTCCGGTATATAACAGATCATCGGCTGTATCGGTCAGATGTCCTCCCTTAATTAAAACATTACATCCATAGATTTTATTGATCCGGATGGCTGCTTCTTCCATCTCCTGTTTATTCTGTATCGTCTGTCCCAAAATATTTTCACATTCCGGAATATTTGGTGTGATCAGTTCCACAGCCTGAAATAAATCTGTCAACAATATCTGACGTGCCTCAGCATCCAGAAGACTCTTTCCACTGGTCGACACCATGACAGGGTCTATAATCATATGCTCCGGTGTATATTTCTTCACAATATCTGCCACAGCCTGCGCCGCTGCACTGGTCGATAACATTCCCACCTTCACTGCGTCCGGCCGGATATCCTGAAACACGGTGTCTATCTGCTCATAAACAGCTTCGTATGGCAAGTCCCATATTCCGGACACCCCACACGTATTCTGTGCTGTTACGGCAGTCGTTGCTGCCATTCCATATATGCCATATGCAAGTGTTGTCTTCAGATCCGCCGCAATCCCTGCTCCAC
>CAUCOL010000100.1 GCA_958444395.1 uncultured Lachnospiraceae bacterium | reverse complement strand
AAATCGCCGGCATAATTCTCAGACAGAGCATATGCGCGGACGCAGATCTGATAATTTACACCCTGCTGCAGTCCGTCTAATGTAAAGGTGTTCGCTGTGGTAGTGCCGCCCAGCGTATATTCTTCCTCAGAGGCTGTCTTATAATATATCTGATATGTTGCTTCGCCCTGTGCATCCCAGGTCAGGCTTACCATAGAGGAGTCTGTATCTGCGAGCTGGTTTACCATCTTCAGACCGGTTACTTCAGAAATAGCAGTAACTGCGTTAAACACGGTGGAGGCTTCGCCGTATACTTTGTTTCCTTCGACCAGCTGGTAGCAGCGGATCTGATACATATATACAGCTGCCGGTGCAACACCTGTCACGGAGTATGCCGGTGTGGTGGTATCAAAGGTCTGCGTCTCGGTGTTATGCGATATCGTCAGCTCATAACCGGAAGCACCTTCTACAGCCCCCCATTCGATATTCAGCGTATTTGTATCCGGTGTGTTGAAAGAGGAAGTAGTTACCACGCCGCCGAACACGGGAGCCTCCTTCTTAAGACCGAGAAATGTCAGTACATTTGTGAATGTCGAGGCACTCGCGGTCGCCTGTGTGACAGGGGACAGACAGGAACTCATGCATCCGATGCCGACAGCCACACAAAGTGCGATTAAACTTTTTTTCTTCATGTTGTCATACCTTTCTGTGTTTTATATAAATAAGTAGGATTTTAACCATATAGGATTAAGTATAAGATGAAAATAAGATTCGTGCAACCTATTCTTTTTGGGCAGAAAATCCTCATTTCCAAGCAGCCTGCCGCAGTGGGTCGAAGATCAGATCCAAACCCTTATATTTACAGCTGCTTTGACACTATCATCATAATAGAATAAAATGGCAATAATATGGCAGAAAATTTAAAAGATTATCCGGTCGCAGAGCAAAACCATACAGTTTGCCTGTGATTCCTTCGACACAAGCCATTGATGGAATGGAGATTAGTATATGAAGAAACACGAAATTAAAAACAGGAAAAGATTTCATATTTTTAAGGATATGCGTTTCTTTCAGCGAATGATCCTGATCTTTGTGATCGGTGGAATCCTTCCGCTGCTGGGCAGCAGTCTGTATATGAATTCACAGACCAGCAAGATGATGATCAATCTGACGAAGGAGACGCAGTCGGAAGAATTGGCGCTGATCAGTTCTTCCATTACCGAATCTATGTCTGTGCTGGATGATGTGTCGGCACAGCTGTGCAAGAACAAAGAGATCCTTCGGCTGATCCGGACGGATTATCCGACAGAAAATGCATTTTTCCGTGATTACTATAGCATGAGTGCGGTGACGGATTATCTGGACTATTATCAGCGGGATATTGCGCGGATTGATATTTATATGGACAATAAAAGTATCAGCCCAAAGAATATGATGGTAACGGAGTGGGTCTCTTATATGGGAGATACCATACGGAATCAGACATGGTATCAGGAAACGGTAAAAAGTAAAAGCGGTTTCTGGTATTATGACAGCGACCCGGACACAAATAAGCTGTCACTGCAGATATCCAGAGCGATCCGGGATGATCAGGGCGAGGTGATTGCGATGATCACGGTTATGATGCAGAATCAGAAGACAAGTGAACCACTGGATGAGAGAAATGCTGACACGGTGTTGATGTATAAGGATAAACAGGTTGTCTATGCTAATTTTGATACAGAGAATAAGTATAGCGGATTGCGGGAAAAGATCGAGAGCAGCAGCAGAAAAATACCGATTGCGTATTCCAAAAAGCTGACACAGGGGGTGGAGGAGTATCTGCTGACGTATGAGCCGGTGCGGGAGGCGGGCTACAGTGATTATTTTTCGCTGGTCAGCATACAGGATTATCAGGAGATTATGTCCGATGTAAACCGGATCAGTCTGCGTGCATTTGTACCGGAAGTCGTCGGTATTATTGTGTCCATGATCCTGATCTTTGGATTCACGGCATCGTATGGAAAACGGATCGGTCTTCTGCGCCTGCAGATGCACCGCGTGGCACAGGGCGAATATGACAAGGTTGAACCAATCGTAGGAAATGATGAGATTGGAGAGATTTACCTGGAGCTGGAACAGATGATGAAGGACATCCAGAAGCTGATGTCCGAGGTCGTGAATGAGCAGGTGCAGAAGGAAAAACTGCATACCCGCCAGAAAGAAGTAGAGTTTAAGATGCTGGCAAGTCAGATCAATCCCCATTTCCTGTACAACACACTGGAGACGATCCGTATGAAGGCTATGGTAAATAAGCAGCCGGAGATCGTAGAACTGGTAAAGATGCTCGCCAAGATCATGCGCTATAATCTGCAGGTGTCTGACCGCCTTGTAACCTTACAGTCAGAGCTGCAGATGGTACAGTATTATCTGAAGATACAGAATTATCGTTTCGGAGATCGTATCACCTCCAGCGTAGAGGTCGATGACGATGTGGATCTGCAGACAATGGTCATGCCGCTGATCATTCAGCCGTTTGTGGAGAATGCCTTTGTACATGGGCTGGAAGCAATGGACAGCGATGGCATCCTGAAGGTGCATGTGTGCATGGATGGAGAGAATATCTGCATCACCGTCAGCGATAACGGGGAAGGAATGGATTATTATGAACTGGGAAGACTGCGCAAATCGATCCGTGAGGAAGATCCGGATCGTACACATATCGGTGTGCATAATGTAAACCAGCGTATACAGATATTCTATGGGGAAGAGTACGGTATCCGCGTAGAGAGCCGTAAGGGAGGCGGCACAAAGGTTACGATCTGTTTTCCGAAGAATCCAAAAGAGAATACATTGTTATAATAAGCCGGGGCGCAGTCCGTTCAGAAGAGTTATTTCGTTATGAGCAGGGACAAGAGAAAGCAGAGTGTCACACCGTACTTTTATAAGGAGATCCATCTACTAACAGGACTGTATTGTAAAAATTGCATGGAAAATATGTGGTCAATATAGACATAAAAAGACACTGTTTATGGTAAAAATTGCATAATCTATAATTTTTAAGGTGAAAATGTCTAAAAAATAAGGTATTTTTTTTTGGTATTTTTGGTAAAATGGATAAGAAAGATGAACGTTAGGGGACGTCTATGTTATTTTTATTATTTTAGGAGGAATTTAGCAATGAGAAAAACAATTAAGAAGATTGCCGCTACATTTGCTGCATGTACATTAGCATTTGTTATGGCAGCCGGCGTACCTGCTACTTTAGCAGAGGCTGGTGTTGACTGTAGTAAAGCAGGTAAGAAGGCAGGTAAGGCTGAGGTAGATCTGGATGGTACATATCATGCATACTTCGGCTTCCAGCAGGCAGATACATGGATCTTCCGTGATGCATGGTACAATCCTGCAACAGGTCTTGATGGAAAGAACATGAAAGACTTAGACTACAACACAATGATGCAGTCTAAAGATAACAAGGTATCTAATGTAGATGGTACAGTTACAGATGCTGAGATCAAAGGTAACGGTACATATACAGTCAGCGTAACAGGTCTGAATGGTGAGTTAGATCCTAACGCAAAGATCAACATGGTATATGCATCAACAGATATCCCAAGCTCTGCTATGGATACAATTAAGATCTCTGATGTATCCATCTCTATTGATGGTCTGAAGAAATGGTCGGGTGATCCATATATCAACGCAGATGCTGAAGAGTGGGGATTATATCAGTTTGATATTGTAAATGCATATAAAGAGAACGAATTTGAGTCTCCGGCAATCGGTACACCAAACGATTCTATCGAGATCACATTTACAGTATCCGGTATGAATTCTGATAATCCGGATGCAGTAGCTCCTTCTTCTGAGGGAACAAGTTCTTCTGCAGATGCTGCAGCAGCTTCAAGCACAACAGCAGCAAAATCTGAGTCCGGCAGCTCAGCAGCACCTATTGTAATTGGTGTGATCGTAGTGATCGTAATCGTTGCAGGTGTTGTCGTAGTTGTTAAGAAAAAGAAAAACTAATCACCAGTAAACCGGATTAAATGAAAGGAGATAGGAGTTTCACCTGTCTCCTTTTTTTCCCAGCTTTCCGTGGATAGATAAAAATACAGTGAAATGATGAAAAAACAATGTATTTTCTATCCATAATTTATGGTAGTTTTTTTATAAAAAATTTACTATAATATAATAAAGTTAAACTTTATTGTCATCCATTGCGTCTCAGGCAGATGACGGAACATACAAAAGATGGCGAAATAAGTAATACAGGAGGTTATTATGAAAGAGGTAAAGGCAGAGAAGCGGGGAACTGTGGATTACGTCTATATGCTTCAGCGTGTGCTGACCATATTTGTCGCAGTCGCAATGTTCTTCCCTGGCATGAACCCAACGAAGATCTGTGGTCTGATAAATGAGAATATTTCTTTATTTACATCCGCATTATCTTACTCCAGTCTGACATCCAATGTTGGTCGTGGATTCCGTATGGGATGGGTTGATGAATCAACATTTGTTATTCTGTATATCGGTGCTATCATCGCCGTAATCGGAATCGCATTTGCAATTGTAGGTGGCTGTATGTCACTTGGTAACCTGAAAATGAAGAAAACAGGTATCCTTTGGTCTATCCTGGGTGGTGCTGTTCAGATTGTTGGTTACATCATTTGTATCGTAAGCTATACGATCATATCCGGAACAAGTAAACCAAATAAAGTAGAACCTGCATTTCCAACATCAGCAGTTGTTTATATTATTCTGGCAGCAGTGATCTTATTAGCATCACTTGCGATCATGGGTATGCTTCCAAAGCCGGAAGCAGGCGCAGTAATGGAAATGGAATCAAAGTACAAGTTGTTCCTGATGTTCCTTCCATTTGGTGCATTAGCATTTGTATTCTGCTATCTGCCACTTTGGGGATGGAGATATGCATTCTTCGATTATCAGTCAGGTGGTACACTGAGCATGGACAACTTCGTTGGTCTGAAATGGTTCGGTTACCTGTTTAAGAATGCAGCAACACGTTCCGACGTTGTTCGTGTTATCAGAAATACACTGGCAATGAGTGCTTTAGGTCTGATCACACAGTGGATTCCTATGGCATTCGCTATTTTCCTTTGCGAGATCAAGAACCTGACATTCCGTCGTCTGGTTCAGACATTTACTACAGTTCCTAACTTCATCAGCTGGGTATTAGTATACGCTATCGCATTGGCTATCTTCTCTACCGATGGTTTCATTAACACATTTGCAAAGAGCATCGGTTTATTAGATCCAAATGCCCAGGGTACGAACTACCTGATGGGTAACTCCTTCACATGGTTAAAGATGTGGGCATGGGGTACATGGAAAGGTGTAGGTTGGAGTGCTATTATCTACATAGCCGGTATTTCCGGTATCGACCAGCAGCTGTATGAAGCAGCGACTGTGGATGGTGCGGGTCGTTTCCAGAAGATGTGGCATGTAACACTTCCTGGTCTGTTACCAACATTCTTCGTACTGTTACTGATGGCTGTAGCTGCTATCCTGAGTAACGGTCTGGATCAGTACTTAGTATTTGCTAACTCTCAGAATAAAGACACTATCGAAGTTCTTGACTTATATGTTTACTACTTAGGTCTTGGTAGTGGTGGTAGTATTCCATTATCAACGGTGGTAGGTATGTTTAAGTCCATCATCAGTGTAATCTTGCTGTTCGGTGCCAACTCTGTATCTAAGGCATTACGTGGCGAGAGCATTATTTAGGAGGTGAGCACATTATGGCAAAAACAGCACAGGAAAAATTAGATGCTAAAAGAGAAAAAGAGTACAACAAGAAGCATAAAAGAATGTACAAGTTAAAACCAGGCGATATTGTGTTCGATATCCTGAATCACTTATTCTTTTTACTTTTTACATTAACATGTGTATTCCCATTCTATTATCTGTTTATCAACACGATTTCAGATAATGAATTGGTAAATAAAGGTTTGATTAACTTTTATCCAAAGGGACTTAACATTCAGAACTATATCGCTCTGACAAACGTTAACGATCTGGGTAATGCGTTTATCGTATCTATCAGCAGAACGATCATTGGTACAGCATTGATGGTATTAGCTTCTGCATTCGTAGGTTACATTGTAACAAAGCAGGAAATGTGGCACAGAAGTTTCTGGTATCGTTTCATCGTTATCACGATGTACTTCAACGCCGGTCTGATCGCAACATATTTAAATATCGTTATGTTAGGTCTGACAAACCACTATATGGTATACATTATTCCTGGTATCGTAGCTCCTTATAATATCATCCTGGTTAAGACCTATATCGAGTCTATTCCTGGTGAGTTGGAAGAGAGTGCGTTTATCGATGGTGCATCCTATATGACAGTATTCCGCAAGCTGATCTGGCCATTAAGTAAGCCAATCCTTGCAACAATCGCTATCTTTGGTGCGGTAGGTCATTGGAACTCTTTCCAGGATTCTTTGATTTATATGACGAACGCTCCTAAGCTGTATACATTACAGCATAGATTGTATATTTATCTGAATACGTCATCCAACCTGATGGCAACAATGAACTCAAACAGTACAGCTGCAGCAGCAGCGTTCCAGAACTCATTGAACGTTAAGGTTATTAAATACACAATCTCCATGATTTCAGTTATTCCTATTCTGATCGTGTACCCATTCATGAACAGATACTTCGAAAAAGGTATCATGCTGGGTGCTGTCAAAGGTTGATTTTGTATTGAATCATACTGGGGTGTCGCACAGAATGTGCGGCACCCATTATTTCTTTATAGACGTCAAAACTCATATAGAATGGAACTTTTATTGTGAAAGAAAAATATTTTATAAAGAAAACGTGTGTCATGCTGGTGGTAACAAGTATGCTGGTGGGCTCAGCATCTGCTCTGACG
>CAUCOL010000099.1 GCA_958444395.1 uncultured Lachnospiraceae bacterium | reverse complement strand
TATGCCACGCCATACGCTTCCGATGCACCATACTCTTTAAACTGCAACTTCACAGAGCATCCATTCATATGATAGAAATTCTTATATACCAGGCCATATCGGTAATCCGCTGTATACAGTCCCTGCACATGACAGTCCTGAATCACACCATAATTATATGCACAGATTCCTGCCTGCATCCACCGATCGCTTTGCCTGATCGTAGATTCTATATCCATATGAATCGTAAGATTCTGAATGATTCCCTGATTTGCACGAAAGATTCCATACAGTGGATATTTTTCTTCCTCATCAGAAAATGCAGCGCACCACTTCACTACATCTGTCGTACGATATTCCAGAAATGTAACGGTATGCCCCGTTCCGTCAAAGATTCCGGAGAAATTTTTCTCTTCTTCCCCGGTCTGCACACCCCAGTCTGAAACAGTGATATCTTCTGCCAGCTGCAGCAGCATATGTTCTGTATTCTGGCTGAGCGCATTCACCAGTTCATTTCCTGTATAGATCATTCGGGTCGTATAGGCATCCGACAGATAAGCATCTCCTGTCAGTGCTGCTGTGTATGTTCCATTCTCCAGATCGATCCGTTCATCATTCCATCGAACTGCCTGACAGTAGACTCCCTCCTTGCAATGGATCTCTATCTGCGCACCGGTATATTCCTTTCGC
Source organism: uncultured Lachnospiraceae bacterium (assembly GCA_958444395.1). GTDB lineage: Bacteria > Bacillota > Clostridia > Lachnospirales > Lachnospiraceae > Jutongia. Next base: position 6,234 of record CAUCOL010000099.1, on the reverse strand, counting down.
GGTTTTGTCACAGGCACACCGTCCACCGATATCTCCAGTTTTTCCAGCACGTAATCCTCTGCCATAACACGATTTTCCTGTATTTCCTGAAAAGCATACCCTTTCTCATCCGCAAAGATTTCGATCGTACTGTCCTTATATCCGTATAACTTCACCCTGGAATACAGCTTCCACCCATCTTCATCTCCAACGATCTCCGTGGCAGGATTTAATACAACAATTCTTTTGATCGCAGCTTTTCCTCTTCCTTCTGACAGATCCAGCTTCTGTACACTTGCCGGCAATACCAACTCCGGCAGAGAAGATAAACTCTCCAGGTCATCAAAACCACTTAACTCCTTCAAATGTACCGGCCAATGAATGCGCTCTAACTTTGTACATCCGCTGATGCTTCCACCATCCAGTTCCGTCAGATTATCCGAAAACCATATTTCTTTTATATTATTTCCCAGAAAAAATAAACTGTGTGAAATAGAAGTCACCGTATTGGGCATCACTACCTTTTCGATCGTGCGGTTCCGACCCAATACTCCGATCAGTTCTGTCGTCCCATCCGGGATATCATATTCCGTTGCTTCCTGCCCCCGCGGGTACGTAAGGGCAGCCCATCCGCCTTCCGTTAAATGATTTGGATTCCAGACAAGTAATGTATTATTCACGCTTTTCAGACAATTGTGCCCTTCCTCCACCTGAATCTCCCTGATCGAAAGATCACCGTCAAACGGGTCATACCGAATCACATTATTGCAACCGATTGCACGTCCGATCCATATTTTTTCCAGTGCAGTACAATACGAAAAACAACTGACTCCCCATTTTTTTACATTTCTCGGGATTTTGATCTCTTTCAGGCTGCTGCAGCTTTCAAAACAATCATTTCCCAGTTCCCGAAGACCGGTCGGCAATTGAATCTGGGTCACATTCTTAAATCCATAAAAGGCATTGTTTCCTATTCTGTCTATAGCATCATCAAATACGAGCTTTGTCGCCGTCTCCTTGTAAGCCAGCCATTCTGCCTCCACACCATTTGTCTTTTTTTCGACAGCCCCTTCTCCCTGAAACGTCAGTACACCATCTTCATAGGTATAACTGACTTCTTCTGCCGATGCTGCTTTACCATCCATACCAGACCATCCCAGACACAGCAACAACAGACATACGATCCTTATCATACCTTTTCTCATATTTCGTGCTTTTTTCATCCTTTTCTCCTAATCCTTCATCAGCAGTATTTTTCACACTATTAATCCCTGCAAACAATAAATGCTCCCGCATCCTTCGTAATATAAAATCCCTGCTTCGTCTCCTTCTCAACAAAATGCCGAAAATCCTTATATCGATCCAGCAGATACTGATTCTGATTTCCATGACAGGACAGGATATATTCAATCAATGGTTCTGCACGGTCTACAACCAGCGAATCGTCGTAGCGCACCATGTCCACTTTCGGAAAATATCGTTCTAATATTGCCTGCCCGTTTTCCAGTCCAAACCAGTCATACAGATTCTCTGCCGCCAGCTGGATCCGACTGTCAAAATCGGATACCAGCCGACTGATCTCCTGCATATGATGTACACCATACGTACTACACAGAAATCTTCCTCCCGGCTTTAACACTCTGCGTACCTCACGGCACACCTTGTCAATGTCATCGCAGTAAAACAGGACATGATTGGCAATCACCAGATCAAACCGGTTATCTGTATATGGAATTTGATGGCAGTCAAACACTTCATATGCAAACCGGGTATCCTCCTGCCCGATCGTACGACGGATATCACGGATCATTCCTTCCGACACATCCGATAAAACGATCGAAACTTCCTGCGGGATCAAAGACATATTCTCCGTCCATAATGCTCCATTCCCACATCCCAGTTCCAGGATCTGCATCCCCGGCCGCAGATGGCACTGTTCATAAAGCCACGGAAACCAGCCCTGTGTATTCTGCGAATATATCTTATGCAGATTGATACGTGCCGAGATATTCGTAGCATCCTGATACTGCGACTTCATGCTTTTCTCCATTCCGGTCAGATGGATCAGATGCAGCATCTGACTCCAATCAATCTCATGTTCCTTCTCGATCGCTTCTGTTGTGTCACGGATTGCCGCTTCTACCAGCTGCATCTGTTCGATCCGATCCTGTACCAGCTTCAGCTGCAGCTTCAAATGATTTTCCATAAAATGATAATCCGAACTGTCCACCGTCATTTCCCGTATATCTTCCAGAGAAAATCCCAGATATTTTAACAGTAATATCTGCTGCAGACGAGCCAGATCGGAATCGGTATAAAATCTTGCCCCAGCAGGATTTACATATGATGGTTTTAATATATTCTGTTTATCATAATAGCGGATCGTGCGCACAGATACATTCGCCATACGCGCAAATTCTCCCGATGAATAATACCCCGGTAATTTCACATATACCTCCATTCCGTGGATGCTTATTTTTTCCCTCTGCTGTAAAGAACACCTGCGACAAGTACTATCACCAGAACACCTGCCGGCAATGCATAGGATACTGCCTTTTTCATCATTCTTCGTTCTCTGGCTGCCCGCTTTCTTGTATCAGCCGATGCCCTGCTGCTTTTATGTACATTTTGACCAGATGTCCCTGCTGATGTACCATTTTCCTGATCTTCTGCCCCTGAGGGATCCTGTACTGCTTTATTTTCCGTAGAAGCAGTGCCCGGTGTTTTGGCAGCATCCGCCCCAGCCGGCAACCCGCCAGAACCTCCTGTACTGCCATCCGTTGTCATTGGTTCCCCGGATGTTCCCGCAACAATCGTTCCTGTCGGCTGTGCAGTCTCTCCATTATCATTCTTTGCTGTTGCTTTTGCTCTGTTACTCTTCTTTTTTTTCCTGTTCTTCTTATGCTTTGCAGATGCCTTTTTCTTCTTTTTCTTCTGACCGGAAGAATCTTTGGAACCATTCTTCGCAACATATTTCTCTGCCCCCGGTACATTCAGCTTACCATCCAGATAATCCTGATATGCCTGCGCCGCACCACCCCGGTCGGGCGAATATCCATGCGCTGACAGCCAGCTTTTGGCAGACTGCTTCTCCTCCTCCGTATAAGCCCCGGCAGCTCTGCCCGATAACGTCAGACATATCAGCAGACACCCCATCAGCAAGACTCCTTTATAGATCCATTTCTTCATAATGTATATTCTAATCCTCCATTCCATAAACGCTTTATACACTTTCTAATTTTAGCAAATACACTTCTATATTTCAAACGTTCTTATATGAAAAAAGCATTGATCATTACAAATTTCTAAATTTTTATAAAAAGTACTTGCAAGTGACGTTACGTCACCTTTTATACTACCACTATGAGTTAATCATGGATATACTTTATTGTAACTTTTCGTAACTATTTTGTATAAACTGAAGCCCCTGCCACGAAAAGCGTAAGGTACGCTTCAGAATTACATGAATCAAAAGAAAGGTATGGTGATTTACGTGAAAGGTATTATACTTGCCGGCGGTTCTGGAACCCGCCTGTACCCATTAACGATGGTAACGTCCAAACAGTTACTCCCTATTTATGATAAACCGATGATCTACTATCCATTGTCTGTTCTGATGAACGCAGGGATCCGTGACATCCTGATCATCTCCACCCCACAGGACACACCTCGCTTTGAAGAACTCTTAGGTGACGGTCATCAGTTTGGTGTGCATCTGACCTATGCCGTACAGCCTAGTCCGGACGGACTTGCACAGGCATTCATCATCGGAGAAGAATTTATCGGCAATGACACGGTTGCCATGGTTCTGGGAGATAACATCTTCGCCGGTCACGGTCTGAACAAAAGACTCCGCGCTGCTGTACAGAATGCAGAGACAGGCAAAGGCGCAACTGTATTCGGTTATTACGTGGATGATCCGGAACGTTTTGGTATCGTTGAATTTGATGCCGACGGCAAAGCGGTTTCGATTGAAGAAAAGCCGGAGCATCCAAAGAGCAATTACTGTGTAACCGGACTTTATTTCTATGATAATAAAGTCGTAGAATATGCCAAAAACTTAAAGCCTAGTGCCCGCGGTGAGCTGGAGATCACGGATCTGAACCGTGTTTATCTGGAAAATAACAGCCTGAATGTAGAACTGCTGGGTCAGGGATTTACATGGCTGGATACCGGTACACATGAAAGCCTGGTCGAAGCTACAAACTTTGTTAAAACGATCGAATCACACCAGCATCGTAAGATCGCTTGTCTGGAGGAGATCGCTTATCTGAATGGCTGGATCTCTAAGGAGGATGTGCTGAAGGTCTATGAATTGCTGAAGAAAAATCAGTATGGCCAGTATCTGATGGACGTATTAAACGGAAAATACGTGGATGTACTGCACTAATCCTATTCCATAGGAACAGACCGTTCATCCAGCTGATTTCTTCTGCTGTCCCACTAACAGGACAGCCAGAGAAACTAAAATGCCAACTGTTTGTGCATACATAGCATTTAACACCTTAACAAAATGTATAATGAAACAAAAAATAGTCTGAAAAACACTGCCAATGCAGCATTTTTCACATGGCTGTCTGCTTCTGAGTGACAGCAGATAGCCATTATGACATTCTTTACTATAGGTCACTCAGAAATGGAGATTATTATGACTATTATTGTTACCGGCGGTGCCGGATTTATCGGAAGCAACTTTGTATTTCATATGTTAAACAAATACCCGGACTATCGTATCGTTTGTCTGGACTGCCTGACTTATGCAGGTAACCTCTCTACTCTGAAACCGGTTATGGACAATCCAAACTTCCGTTTCGTAAAAGAGGATATCACAGACCGCGAGGCTGTTTATAAATTATTTGAAGAAGAAAAACCGGATATCGTCGTAAACTTTGCAGCGGAAAGCCATGTAGACCGTTCCATCGAAAGCCCTGAGGTATTCTTAAATACGAATATCATGGGTACTGCTGTACTGATGGATGCCTGCAGAAAATATGGTATCACACGTTATCATCAGGTATCTACGGATGAAGTATACGGTGACCTTCCTCTGGACAGACCGGATCTGTTCTTCACAGAGGAGACTCCAATCCACACCAGCAGCCCTTACAGCTCATCGAAAGCTGCTGCTGACCTTCTGGTACTTGCTTACCACAGAACGTATGGACTGCCTGTAACGATCAGCCGTTGTTCAAACAACTACGGTCCTTATCATTTTCCTGAGAAGCTGATCCCACTGATGATCGCAAACGCATTAAATGATAAGCCACTTCCTGTATATGGTACCGGTGAAAATGTACGTGACTGGCTGTATGTAGAGGATCACTGCAAAGCAATTGATCTGATCATCCACAAAGGACGTGTTGGTGAAGTATACAATATTGGTGGTCATAACGAAATGACAAATATTGATATCGTTAAGATCATCTGTAAAGAGCTTGGCAAACCGGAAAGCCTGATCACATATGTATCTGATCGTAAGGGTCACGATATGCGTTATGCGATCGATCCTACAAAGATTCACAATGAGCTGGGCTGGCTGCCGGAAACAAAATTTGCAGACGGTATCAAAAAGACGATCAAATGGTATCTTGATAATAAAGAGTGGTGGGAGACCATCATCTCCGGTGAATATCAGAATTATTATGAGCAGATGTACGGAAATCGTTAATCTGTAATGTGGCAACGGATAACACTTTTTATCTAAAAACAACGTAACACGGAAACGCAAATCTATCAATGAGCAATCTATGGGATAGGCCAAACGGTCAAAGGATCTGTCAGAAAGGCAGATCCTTTGATTCTCTGTTATGTCGATCACCGGCTCAGAAATGAGGAAAGCATGAAAGTATTAGTAACGGGTGTAAAAGGACAGCTCGGTTATGATACAGTAAACGAGCTCACAAAACGCGGTCATGAGGCGATCGGTGTGGATATCGAAGAAATGGATATTACCGATGCACAGAGTGTAGACCGTGTGATCAGGGAAGCAGCTCCGGACGCCGTCATTCACTGTGCGGCATGGACTGCCGTAGACGCTGCAGAAGATGAAGACAAGCAGGAGAAAGTTCATCTTGTAAATGCCGTCGGTACACAGAATATTGCAAATGTCTGCAAAGAGATTCATGCAAAAATGATGTATATCAGCACAGATTATGTTTTTGATGGACAGGGGACAACACCCTGGGAACCTGACTGCAAGGACTACGCTCCATTAAATGTATATGGCAAATCTAAGCTGGAGGGTGAACTGGCAGT
>CAUCOL010000098.1 GCA_958444395.1 uncultured Lachnospiraceae bacterium | reverse complement strand
GGGACGATCTTTATCAGGACACAATGCTGACGCTGTGGGAACAGGTTGACAAACTAAATAAACAGGAATCTCTGAAAAGTTATGCGTTATCCGTTTCCATCCTTATATGGAAAAACAAAAAGAGAAAGTATGCATGGAGACACAGGATTGCGGCGTTTGAAAGCTATGAAAAGCATGTGGAAAATGGATTTCACATGCCTGAAAAAAGCTCAGAGGAACCAGAACAGCAGATCCTGCAGAAAGAAGTAACAGAAATAGTGCAAAGACAGGTGCAGGCGTTACCGCAAAAATACCGCACAGTAGTTTATCTTTACTATTCTGCAGGACTGAAGTTTAAGGAAATCGCAGAATGCCTGCATATTCCGGAAAGTACCGTAAAAAGCCGGATGCGCAAAGCAAAGAGTATTCTGAAGAAGAAACTGGCGGTTATTATGCCTGACGTTTCGTAGAAGGTTCTATGCAAAGCGTCTGTGGAATGGAGGTTAATATGAATGATAAAAATTTAGACTGGATTTTGCAGCAATCCCTTGCTCCGGAGGTAAAAGATGATGAGATTCAAGTAAGATTTGGAAAGGGGGAACATTATATGAAGAAAAAGAGAAATTATGTAAGACCGGCTGTTGCTTTGGTGGCATGTGTGGCATTAGTGGCGGGGATTGGCTTTGGAAATCTGCCGGATCAGATATTATCGAATACAGGACTGTCCCATAAAACGGATATGGCTGCGGGCAGACCGACCCGGAATACGGGAAGCGGTTTTGTCATGAGGGTAAAGGCTGCCGAGGTAAAGGAACTGAAAAAGGGAGAGACACAGGCTGCTATTTATTCGGGGGGAACTACCGGAGAAGCCTGGAGCGGTTCGGATAATGACCAAGAGATCAGTTATATGATCAATCTGCCGTTGGTATGTGAGGGGGAGAATATGGATACCATTACCTATACGGTGAATAAAGGCTGTTTCCGTATTCTGCAGCCAAAGAACAAGCCTTATGTGATCAAAGGTGAGGAGTGTGAAAAACCGGAGCAGGTCAGCAGCAGTGTGGACGTTGAGATTGAACCGGAGGGAGCAGACAAAAAGGATGTGAAATATTATAAATCCTTTACCATCTCCGCAAAAGATCAGGACAGAAAGGATGTTGAAGTAGCAATCTGTGATGAGAAGAAATTGTCCCAAGAGCTTTATAAACAGCTGTGGGATAATTGCAGCACAGGCATTACGGATGAGGAGGTCGTTACAGAAGCAAGTGTCAAAAATGAAGTAATGGACAGTCCACAGGTAACCTGTAAGATTACCTATCAGGGGGATACTGCGCCAAAAACCGAAACAGCTAGGGTTGCGGTGAAGCTTCAGGCGATGACATATGAAGAAGCAGCAGGCAGCTGCAGTGACAAGGCTTTGAAAAAGGAGCTGGAACAGACGAAGGATTTAATGGGGATTTTTGTAACTTTCGAAAGACTGTAAGCAGAATAAGAACGAATGTATTTTTTACGGCAGTGTTACCAAAGAGTATCGCTGCCGTTTCCTTTTGGGGAAGGCTGGGGAAATAATACTGTAAATTTCCTTAAATTTCCCGAAACATGCACTTATTTCTTGATAATTTCCCTAAAATTGTCTATAATATAGGAAAAAGATGGTCGTTTGAGAAGGATGTGGTCATATGAAGCAGGATTTTATTCGGGCAAAGGAACTGGCGGGACAATGGAATATTACTTCAAGACGTGTGAATCAGCTTTGTGCAGAGGGAATGATCCCCGGTGCGTATAAGTCGGGGCGTTTTTGGATGATCCCGTCAGATGTGGAGCGGCCGGCAATGCTTCGGGAAAGGGCACCTTATAGTGTCAGCACCATTGTGGCCAGGCGGCTGCCTTGTCCGGTGGGCATCACTTCCTACCGGGAAGTGTCGGGGGAGTGTTATTATGTGGACAAGACATTGCTGATCCGGGATATTATTGATGACCATAGCAAAGTATATCTGTTTACACGTCCACGCCGCTTCGGCAAGACGTTGATGATGGATATGCTCCGCACCTATTTTGAGAGATGTGAAGAGGATACCTCCGTGTATTTTGCGGATAAGAAGATCTGGGGCTGCGGACAGAGTTACCGTAAGTTTCAGGGCAGATATCCGGTTATTTTTCTTTCATTTAAGGATGCACATCAGACGAACTGGGAGGATATGTACAAAAGTCTGTGTTTTACCCTGCGGGAGGAGTTTATCCGGCATGTTGCTATTTTGACGGATGAGCGGCTCAATGAGTACGACCGCAGATATTTTACAGATATCACGAGCGGTCAGGGAGAGATTACCGACTATCAGTTTGCCCTCGGCAAGCTTTCTGCTATGCTGGCATCCTGCTATGGCACCAAGACCATCATTATCATTGATGAATATGATACTCCGATCCAGCAGGGATATCTGCATCAGTATTATGATGAGGTGGTTGGCTTTATGAGGAATCTGTTTTCCTCTTCCCTGAAGGATAATGATGATCTGGAACTGGGCATCCTGACAGGAATCCTTCGGATCGCCAAGGAGAGTCTGTTCAGTGGACTGAACAATCTGGTGGTCAATACGACCGTAGATGACAGATATTCGGAATATTTTGGCTTTACTAAAGAAGAGGTTACAGCGATGGCAGATTATTATGGTGTGCCGGAGAAGCTGTCCGAGATCAAGGACTGGTATGATGGATATTCCTTTGGTGGTGTTGAGATATATAATCCGTGGTCGGTGATAAACTATTTCAATAATAACTGCAAGCCAAAGGCATTCTGGTCGAGAACCAGTGGCAATGAGATCATTGGTCAGCTTGTGCAGGGCGCCGGACAGGAACTGTACCAGAGTCTTACCCGACTTCTGCAGGGACAAGAGGTACAGGCGATCATAGATACGGACATTATTTATCCGGAGGTTGACAGTGACCCGGATATGATCTTTAGTTTTTTGCTGGTGGCAGGTTATCTTAGGGTAAAGGATGTGATCAGTGAATTTAATGACAATCCCATCTGTTCGCTGGAGATTCCAAACCGAGAGGTGAAGGGGGCATTTCAGAAGGAGATTCTTGGCAGTTACCGGGAGCTTTTTACCGGTTCTATTTTGCGGGACTTTGAATTGGCACTTCGTATGGAGGATACCATCCTTTTTACGGATACCCTGCAGAAGTATCTGCTGCGGTCTGCCGGTACGTTTGATACAGCCCATGAAAATTTCTATCATGGTACCGTTTTGGGATGCTTGCGATTTTGTCTGATCAGTATTATATTTTATCTAACAGGGAATCAGGAGAAGGCCGTTTTGATCTGCAGATGGAGCCGCGGGATCACAGGCGCAAGGGTTATATCATTGAGTTTAAGGTTGCAAAGGATCAGACAGAGCAGGCTCTTGCCGAGGCGGCAAAGGACGCAGTAGACCAGATCCGGGATCGACGCTATGCCGAAGATATGAAATATCACGGCGTTACAGAGATTGGTTTTTTTGGCATTGCTTTTCACGGAAAAAGAGTAGCATGTGAGTATCAGGAAAAGTAAGCGACATACGACAAAAAGGAGGGCACTTATGAGAAGAAGGAAGAGAAGAAACACAGTAGCAGCAGTGTTATTGGCAGCAGCACTGATGATCGGCCTGGTGCCGACAGAGCCGGTAAAGGCAGCAGCACCGTCCCTTAGCAGCAGTCAGCTGACCGTACGGGTAAAACAGACCAAAACGCTTCGCATCCGTCATGCCAAAGGCAAAACAGCCTGGAAGGTGACTTATGGCAGCGGGTGTGTACGCCTGAAATCAAAGAAGAAAACCAGTGTAAAGGTTGTAGGGGTAAAGGCAGGTATCGCACAGGTACAGGCAAAGAATGCCGGAAGAAAACTGCTCTGCCGTATCAAGGTACAGAAGAAGGGATCTGTTACCACGGAGGTAACACAGCCATTGAAAACGCCGGCAATGGTCTATCCCTCCGCATTGCCAAAGCCAACATATACAGTACGTCCGACCGTAACACCGATGTGGACTACTGCACCGGCACCGACCGGCACTGTCAGACCATCGGTAAGCGAGACGCCAAAGGCATCGGTGACGCCGACTGTCAGCCCATCCGGGACAGTATCCCCGAGTGGCAGTCCGACGAATACAGCAAAGCCGGAAGCCACATCGACCACAACAATAAATCCAACGGCGACTGTGCCACCAACAGCAACCGTGCCACCGACCGCTGCCACGTCATCCACACCGGCTCCGACGAAGACCGCTGCAGCTGCCTTTCAAACAGTCAGCGCAGAAGCAGGAGAGCATACGGTTTATATCGGAGAGAGTGTAACGGCTCTGACGGCAGAATGGGGAAGCCCTGTTCGTACCGATGCTATGCCGCAAGGATTTCAGGCATACATCTATCACGCAGACAGTACGACAGATCCGTATACGATGGTCGGTGTTAAGGACGACAAGGTCGTGATGTATTTTGTACTCGGAAAAGGCTTTAGCCTGTGGAATGCGACAGCACAGTCAGACGCTGGAGATGTGTCATCGGATACACAGGTTATAAAGCAGGGGCAGACAGAGGCTGACCTGGTGGAAGCGGGCTGGAAGGAATCGAGCTGGTATAGCGCATTAGACAGTGAAAAGGGAGAGAAAAAAGTCGGAACAGAAGGGTATTATTATACCACATCGGATGCGAATCTGATCGCCTTTAGCGATTATTTCGGGAATAAGGATATCTATGCGGCTATGGCATATTCTACCGATATACCGCAGTATCGGATGTTGTATTATAATTATATGACCTTTACAAGTGATACCATGCGTGCTACAGAGCAGCAGACACGGGAGATTACCAGCGCGTTCCGGATATATAAAGGGCTGTCAGGATTAAGCTGGGATGACAAAGCGGGAAATTCTGCCCGCAAGCACAGTGAAGACATGGCAACACGAAACTATTTCAGTCATTATACGCAGGACACAAATAAAAGCCCATTTGACAGAATGAAAGCCGAAGGAGTCAGCTACCATACAGCCGGAGAAAATATATGCTGCGGTACCAGCGATGCGATCCAGATGACGATTGGATGGATCGGCTCCAGCGGACACAGGGATAATATTGTCAATGCCAGATTTACCCATCTGGGGGTTGGTGTCGGCGTCAACACATCCGCAGATTATGTGATCTATTCAACGCAGGATTTCTGGGGAGATTAGAGGACGTTGTGCAAATGCACAAGGTTTTTTGTGAAATTGACTATTGCAAAATGAAAAATTCTCTGCTAAGATGTGAAACATATTCAATGCAACGAGGCATTCGGAAAGAGATTTCCGGCTGTCTCGTTTTTTTCTTTTATATTGCACATGAATAAGTAACTGAAAAAATGAATGAGAGAAAAAGGAGGAATTCTTATGATGAAAAAGAAATTAATTTCCCTGGTATTGACAGCAGCGTTGGCGGTAACCGCTTTAACCGGATGTGGCAGCAGTAAGAGTTCAGACAGCAGCGAGGCAGCAGGATCTTCGCAGGAATACGATAATAAGTATTGTGTCGATGGCAAGCCAAGTGCCAAGCTGACAGAGCTTCGGAAGAAAGGCGTTCTTACGGTAGGTTCTTCCGGTGACAGCTATGCATACATCGATCAGGATACCGGCGAGTTCAGCGGTATTGATGCAGTGATCTGTAAGGAGATTGCAAAACGTCTCGGGATCGGCAAAGCCGAAATGAGTCTGATCAACTTCTCCGAACTGATCGTCAATGTGAATGAGGGCAACATTGATATGATCGCAGATGGTATGTATGAAAATGCAGATCGTGCAAAGCAGATCTATTATGGAAACATCTGGTATACACAGGGTGGTATCCTGGTAGTACCGGAGGACAGCAAGATCGATGGTCAGGATACATTTGATCCTAAGTCAACGGTAATCGGTTATACAGAAGGTACGATCTGGCAGCAGATCGTAGAGAAATGGCAGTCTGATGGACTGATCAAGGAGGCAAGAGCAACCGGTGACCAGTCATCCTCTCTGACAGCACTTCAGTATGGTAAGATCGATGGCTTCCTTTCTGATTCTACCGTAATGGAGGATATGCAGGCACGTACACCGGATGCATTGAAGGGATTGAAGTTTGCAGAGAATTATAAAGATCCGGAGCTGGCAATCGGTCGTATTGCACCATCCGTATCCTTTGATAACATTGCATTTATGAAAGAAGTAAACAATGTAGTCGAGGAACTTCGTAAGGAAGGATTTATCGAGAAAGCATTTAAAGAGTGCGGACTGGATCCGTCACTGCATACCGTAGCAGAGGATGCTGTCGAGTGTACTGTAAATACCCGTGATGAATAGGGGATAGAGACAGGTGCAGAATGACAGATGTGAGGGTATGTGCAAGTGACCAGGCAAAATCTGTAAATTTGTTCTGGGTATAATAACATTACCAAAGAGAAATGTGTGAGGAACACGAAAGCAGTGAAATAAGAATTACATAAAAAACATGCGGAGACAGGAAAATAAATCTGTCGGAAGCAGGTGTATACATAACAGAAATACAAATGTGAAAAGTAAGTAAAAATACAAAAGACCAGACGTAAGAATAACAACATATCTCAAATTCATATAAGCAGGCGGCAAAGGGGCTTCCATAACAGAGAAAGTCCCTGTGCCGCCTTTTTGAATTGGGGTAGAAATGACAGATGGATTTTGAGAATAATTTGTTTGATACACATCGGTGGAAAATTCCAGCCAGATTGTGAATAAAAAAGAAGATTTTGAAGAAAAAGTGAAAACAAACTGTTTGAAAAGATTTGAGAGATGAAAGGAGTTGTTTCCTATGGCTTTATTAGAAATCAAAAACCTTCAGAAAAGCTTTGGAGATCTGCAGGTATTAAGGGATATTAACCTTTCCATAGAAGAGGGAGAGGTACTGGTATTGATCGGACCCTCC
>CAUCOL010000097.1 GCA_958444395.1 uncultured Lachnospiraceae bacterium | reverse complement strand
ACCCGGTGCATTTGCCAGAAGCTCCTTAAGTGGTGCAAACTGTCCCTCTTCCAGCAGCTCGACCAGTTCTTCGCGGATGCGGGAGAGATTTTCCAGCTGATTGCGGAAGTTGATCGTTGTGATCACGGTATAAACAAGATCCACACAGGTGATGGCAGCGACGATATGTATCAGGACTACTCCTGCTTTCTCCGGGATCAGATGCATGATCGAGGTGACGGCAGGCTGTAGAAAATCAAATGCCAGCAGAGTAAGGAAACCCCAGAACATGGACGGGATCAACGCGATGCGTCCCTGAAAATTATAAGGCTCCCGGCTGTAATCCCACCACTGCGCATGAAACAGCTTCTCCATAGCATAGGAGGTGATATACTCTGTAACGGTTGCCAGCAGCATACCACCGGCAAAAAGGAGCGATGGATGCGTCTGCAGGGGACGCAGGAACACATAGACCAGTGTGCCGCCAAAGCCGTAGATCGGGATCAGAGGACCGATCAGAAAACCACGGTTGACCGGTTTGCCGCTTTTGATCGAACAGAAGGTACTTTCGTAGATCCAGCCCAGAAAGCCGTAGATCAGAAAATCCATAATGATAAAATAATAGGAAAGTCCCATCAACATAAATTAATTCCGCCTTTCATAATAAGATGAAAATAGTAATGTATTTCTACTCTAACATACCGATTTCGCTTTGGCAAATGCATACATCAGAGAGCAGATCCGGTTTGATCGGCAGGATGGCTGTCTGTGGGACAGAGTTGGCGTTGTCCAAACGGTACAGGGAGAAAAGTTGAAAATGACCGGGGGGGAGAGTTGAAAAAGGGGCTTCCCTTTTGAAAAAAAATGTGATATGATAATCAAAGAAATTTTCAAAAGCGATGAAAAGGAATAGTAACTGTTTAGCGGAATACAGAAAGCTGTTGGTTGATGTGAAACAGTAGAAGCAACACAGTGAACTCGTCTTGGAGCTGCCGGTTGAAGGATAGTAGATTGGGACGGATTCCCACCGTTACAGGGGAAAGGTATTCAGGAAGTTTCCATGTACCTGCGAGCGCATGACGTTTGTCATGAATTAAGAGTGGTACCGCGTGAGTGTATTCTCCCGTCTCTATAGATTAGATAGAGGCGGTTTTTTTATGTTATAGGAAACTCTTCGTTTCCCATAACATAAAAAACACTCCGTGAGGATGCGCATTTCGCGGAAAAGAAATAAATGCTACGCATTCCGCTCAAGCGCGAAAGAGTCGCAAGCGACTCTTGGTTCCGTGTATAGGAAACTTATATTACTGTAAATTTTGATCGCTGCAAGGGGGCAGCAGAAAGAGAGGAACGTAATGAAAGGATTTGAAAAGTATCAGAAAAGTTATTTTATGCCACCAGAGCCATGCTATGACTGGGTGAAGAAGGATTCGATCGAGAAGCCGCCGGTATGGTGCAGCGTCGATCTTCGTGACGGAAACCAGGCACTGATCGAGCCGATGAGCCTGGATGAAAAGGTGGAATTTTTTAAACTTCTGGTAAAGATCGGATTCAAAGAGATAGAAGTTGGTTTCCCGGCTGCGTCAGAGACAGAGTATAATTTCTTACGTACACTGATCGATCAGAAGCTGATACCGCAGGATGTGACAGTACAGGTTCTGACACAGGCGCGTGAGCATATTATCCGTAAAACTTTTGAAGCGATTGACGGAGCTCCGAATGCGGTAGTACATGTATATAATTCTACATCTGTAGCCCAGAGAGAGCAGGTGTTCCGTAAATCTAAGGAGCAGATCAAACAGATCGCTGTGGATGGAGCAAAATTATTAAATGAACTTGCAAAAGAAGTAAAAGGAAACATCCGGTTTGAATATAGCCCGGAGAGTTTCCACGGAACAGAAGTAGATTATGCCGTAGAAGTGTGCAATGCCGTGCTGGATGTATGGCAGCCAACGGCGGATAAAAAAGCCATTATTAATATTCCATCGACAGTAGAGAATGCGATGCCGCATGTCTTTGCGAGCCAGATCGAATATGTCAGCAAGCATCTGAAATACCGTGATAATGTTGTATTATCCTTACATCCACACAACGACAGAGGTTGCGGAGTAGCGACTGCGGAACTGGGTGTACTGGCAGGTGCTGATCGTATCGAGGGTACTTTATTTGGAAATGGTGAGCGTACCGGTAACATGGACATCGTGACAATGGCAATGAATATGTTCTCACACGGTGTAGATCCAAAACTTGATTTCTCCAATATGCGTGAGATTGCAGATACATACGAAAGACTGACCAACATGCAGGTGTCTATGCGTCAGCCATATGCGGGAGAGCTTGTATTTACTGCATTTTCCGGCTCACATCAGGATGCGATCTCCAAAGGCATGACTTATCGTGAGGAGAAGAATACCGAGTACTGGACGGTACCATATCTGCCGATCGATCCAAAGGATGTCGGAAGAACATATGACTCTGATGTGATCCGTATCAACAGTCAGTCCGGAAAAGGCGGCGTAAGTTATGTACTGAAGCACAGCTTCGGTCTGGAACTTCCGGATAAGATGAAGGAAGAGGTCGGATATCTGATGAAGGATGTTTCCGATCATGAACATGCAGAGTTAAGTCCGGATGAGATGCGGGAGGTATTTAAGAAAACCTATGCAGAGCCGGAGAAACGGTTTGATATACCGGAGTGTCACTTTAAACAGGAAGATGGTGGTATTACAGCGACCGTATCGATTGATGAGAATGGCAAGGTAACAGTTGTTGAAGCACGTGGAAATGGTCGTCTGAATGCGGTAAACAATGCCATCAAGCAGCATTTTAATATGACATATGCACTGGATGAATACGAAGAGCATTCCTTATCCAAACGTTCCAATGCATTGGCTATGACATACGTAGGCGTCGGTTCGGATGAAGAGGAAAAGAAACTGTACTGGGGTGTAGGTACCGATCCGGATATCATCAAGTCATCCATCATGGCACTGGTAAATGCCGTCAACCGTATGATGAATGCCTAAATCATATTATTTGATCACGAACAGGATCCTGTCCGCGCGTACCGGGCAGGACGCTGTTCTACATATATTCATATAAAAAATAAAAGCAAAACTATATATGTGCGCAGAAATGAGGAGTGTAATGAGAGAGATTGACCAGTGGATTAAGGCGCTTGTAAATTATGGACAGAATAAGGGACTGGTAGCACAAGAGGATGTAACATATACGACGAACCGTCTGTTAGAAATCCTGCAGCTGGACGACTATCAGGAACCGGAACGGTTTGATGAGGAAGCCGGACTTGAGCAGATCCTGGCAGCGATCATGGACTGGGCATATGAGCAGGGTGTTCTGAAAGAAAACAGTGTGGCGTACAGAGATCTGTTTGATACAAAATTGATGGGTGCATTGGTACCGGCACCAAGCACGGTAATCGAAAAATTCCGTACGCTTTATCAGAAGTCACCACAGAAGGCTACGGATTTTTATTATGATTTCAGCTGCAATACAGATTATATCCGCAGATACCGTATTGCCCGTGATAAAAAATGGACGGCTGAAACGGAGTATGGCACATTGGATATCACGATCAATCTGTCCAAGCCGGAGAAGGATCCAAAGGCAATTGCAGCAGCCAAAAATGCAAAGCAGAGTGCGTATCCGAAATGCCTGCTTTGTCCGCAGAATGAGGGCTATGCAGGACGTTTGAATCATCCGGCACGTCAGAATCATCGTATCATGCCGATTACGATCGAGGGAGAAAAATGGGGGTTCCAGTATTCTCCGTATGTTTACTATAATGAGCATTGTATTGTGTTTAATCAGACACATACACCGATGAAGATTGATGAAAGTGCATTTCGTAAACTGCTGGCATTTGTAAAGCAGTTTCCGCATTATTTCCTGGGCTCGAATGCAGATCTGCCGATCGTAGGCGGCTCGATCCTGGCACATGAGCATTTTCAGGGTGGTCATTATGAATTTGCTATGGAACGGGCAGAAATCCGTCGTAAGATCACGATACCGGGTTATGAGGATGTCGAAGCCGGTATCGTAAACTGGCCAATGTCTGTGATACGTATCCGTCATACAGATAGTGAACGGTTAGTGAAGCTGGCAGCGCATATTTTGGATACATGGCGCGGGTATACAGACGAAGAGGCATTTATTTATGCGGAGACGGAGGGAGAACCGCATAATACGATTACACCAATCGCACGTATGCGTGATGGAAAATATGAGATGGATCTGGTGCTTCGTAATAATATTACGACAGAGGAATATCCTCTCGGGGTATACCATCCGCATCAGGAACTGCATCATATTAAGAAAGAGAATATTGGTCTGATCGAAGTGATGGGACTGGCTGTATTGCCGGCACGTCTGAAAGAAGAGATGGCACGCCTGGGCGAGTTTATTGTGCAGGGAAAGGATATCCGCAGCGATGAGCAGCTGGCAAAGCATGCAGACTGGGTAGAGGAGTTTATGCCTGCTTATGATCAGGTGACGGAAGAGAACGTAGAACAGATCCTGCAGAAGGAGATCGGTATTGTGTTTAAGAAGGTGCTGGAGCATGCCGGTGTCTATAAGAATACGGAGGATGGGGACGCAGCATTTGAACGCTTTGTAAATGCATTGTAATACGTAGCGTCAACAGCCGCAAAAAGTCATTGCGTCTGAAGTCTGAGGGAGTGTGGAGATCAGCCTTCACAGATAAAACCCCTGAAACTGCCGTTTGCAAGTTTACTTGCACGGCAGTTTCGGGGGTTTTATCTGTGAATAGGGGTGTTATATCAAAATACTGTTATTTTTCGCGTGTTCTGTTGTTGACACGTTTTTTGTTGATAGAGTATAATGAAAATTAGTGATGTGAACATGTCGTGCGCATTTTTTACAGCACTTGGATGTGCTGATTGAGGTTTTGCAAGTATTTTTATATGAATGGAGGATAAGATTTATGAATTTTGGTTACTTTGATGAAGAGAACAGAGAATATGTCATCACCAAACCAAATACTCCGGCTCCCTGGTGTAACTACCTGGGTTCTCCTGAGTATGGTGCGATCATTTCTAACAATGCAGGTGGTTACAGCTTTGTTAAGAGTGGTGCGAACGGACGTATTCTTCGTTACCATTTCAATAGTGATGATACACCGGGACGTTACATCTATCTGCGTGATGATGAAGACGGCGATTTCTGGTCTGCTTCCTGGCAGCCGGTTGGCAAGGATCTGAATGAATATAAGAGTGAGGTTCATCATGGTACTGCCTATACTACGATGTTTGCAGAGTATGCAGGCATTAAGTCTGAAGTAAATTATTATGTCCCATTAAATAAAGCGTATGAGGTATGGAGATGTAAGGTTACAAATACATCAGACAAGCCTAGAAAGATTTCTGTATTCGGTTATGCAGAGCTTTCCAATGATGATAATTACAATCAGGATCAGGTAAATCTGCAGTATTCTCTGTGTACGACGAATACGCTGTTTAAGAAGAATAAGATCTTACAGCAGATCAATCTGAACTGGTATAAAGGACCGGACGGAAGCAACGGAAAAGAGCGTTTCTTCGGTATTGCAGGTCAGCCTGTTACTTCTTACAATGGTGATAAAGAAGCATTTATCGGAATGTATCATGACTATGGTAATCCTATCGCTGTAGAGCGCGGAAAATGTGATGGCACATTAAACTACAACGAGAACAGCTGTGGCGGCTTACATACAGCATTAGAGCTGGCAGCCGGTGAGACGAAGGAAATGGCATTTATCCTGGGTCATTATAAGGACAGCATTGCAGACGAGATCATTGCCGGATACGAGGATGTGTCTGTATGTGACAAGGAGATCGAAGAGTTAAAGACATATTGGCACTCTAAATTAGAGAACTTCAAGATCAATACACCGAGTGCAGCATTTAACAGCATGGTAAATACATGGAATGCATATCAGTGCTTCCTGACATTTACATGGTCAAGAGCTGCTTCTTTCATTTACTGTGGTGAGCGTAACGGATACGGTTACCGTGATACAGTACAGGATATCCAGGGTGTGATCCATACAGATCCGGAAGCTGCACTGGACAAGATCCGTTTCATGCTGTCTGCACAGGTTGATAATGGTGGTGGACTTCCATTGGTACGTTTTGACCATGATGAGCGTGCCGGTCATGAGGGTACACCGGATGATCCGGATTATGTAAGAGAGACAGGACATCCTGCATATCGTGCTGATGATGCATTGTGGTTATTCCCTACTGTATTCAAATATATTGCAGAGACAGGAAATCTGGACTTCATCGATGAGAAGATCACATGGTCCAATATTCCGGAAGAAGCAACCGTATATGAGCATCTGCAGAGAGCAATCAACTTCTCTATGGAACATCTGGGACCACACGGTCTGCCGGCTGGTCTGCATGCAGACTGGAATGACTGTCTGCGTCTGGGTGCACAGGGAGAGTCTTCCTTCGTTGCCATGCAGTTATATTATGCATTCTCTATCATGCGTCTATTCGCAGAGAAGAAGAATGATACAGAGTACATTGCCTATCTGGATAAGACACAGAAAGAAGTTGGCGATAAGATTAACGAATTCTGGTGGGAAGACGATCGTTTCAACCGAGGCTTTAAGGATACAGGAGAACTGATCGGTTCTAAGAAGGATCCGGAAGCAAGCATGTGGCTGAACCCACAGTCATGGGCAGTGATCTCCGGTCTGGCTACAAAAGAGCAGGCAGAGAAAGCACTGGAATCTGTTGACAGAGAGTTAAATACAGCCTATGGTGCAAAGGTAATGTCTCCATCTTATGTAGATCATTATTTTGACGGCGCACTGGCTGGACTGTTTCCACCTTCTACGAAAGAGAATGGTGGTATCTTCTCCCAGACACAGGGATGGATCATTTTGGCAGAGTCTCTGATGGGACATGGAAACAAAGCATTCCAGTACTTTGAAGAGAGTTCTCCATCTTCACAGAATGACAAGGCAGAGATCCGTAAGCTGGAGCCATACGTACATGGTCAGTATACAGAAGCAGATGAGAGTCCATTCTTCGGACGTTCTCATGTACATTGGCTGACAGGTACA
>CAUCOL010000096.1 GCA_958444395.1 uncultured Lachnospiraceae bacterium | reverse complement strand
TACGATATTTTCTACATCGTATACAAAGATCTTGCCATCGCCGATGTGTCCTGTATAAAGTACTTTCTTCGCCGTTTCTACAACATCCTCAACCGGTACGGCACTGATTACGACTTCGACTTTTACCTTCGGGATCAGCATAACTTCCAGATCCGCACCACGGTATTTCGTAGAAACTCCCTTCTGAGAGCCGCAGCCAAGTACCTGTGTGACAGTCAGACCATTTACACCAATCTCATTCAATGCTTCCTTCAATTCATCAAACTTATTCTGCTGACAGATAATAGATACCTTTGTAAATTTCTCTGTCATATCTCCTGTCTTCACTGCCGGCTTCATAGCGGCTGCCTGTGCAGGCTTCTTCGCATCACCGGCTTTGGTTACAACAGGCTGAATCCCACTCTTTGGCTCAGGCATCGTTCCTGCAGAGTAGAACATATTTCCTGCCGGCATGAAATCTGCATATGCAGAAGTAAGACCATGCTCTTTGGAATCCAGACCAGCCAGTTCCTCTTCCGGAGTAACACGCAGTCCCCAGATCTTATTCATTACGAAGAATACGATCGTCATAGTGATCGCTGCATAGATACCGATGCAAACCACGCCCAGCAGCTGAATTCCTAATAAATGGAATCCACCGCCATAGAACAGACCTTTGTTTCCTTCATAGCATCCAAATAAACCAACAGCAATCGTACCAAAGGCACCATTGAAACCATGTACGGCAACAGCACCAACCGGATCATCGACACGAAGTACATTCTCTACAAACCATACTGCGAAGCATACGATCAGACCGGAACAAATACCGATACAGATTGCACCGAAACCATCGACTGCATCACAGCCTGCTGTGATAGCAACCAGACCAGCCAGGGAACCATTCAGTGACATGGATACATCCGGTTTGCCATATACGATCCAGGTCGTGATCATGACTGTTACAGTAGCAAACGCAGGTGCCAGTGTGGTTGTACCAAAGATACGTGCCAGATGTTCCATGCTGCCTGCAGCGGCACCGTTAAATCCATACCAGCCAAACCATAAGATGAAGCATCCCAATGCACCCAGTGGAATGTTGTGACCAGGAATCGCATGTGGCTTACCGCTTCTCTTGCTGTATTTACCGATACGAGGTCCCAGGAAAGCGGCACCGATCAATGCAGTGATACCGCCTACCATGTGGATAACAGAGGAACCGGCAAAATCAATGTAGCCCATCTTTGCCAGCCATCCCTGTGCGTTCCATACCCAGCCAGCCTCGATCGGATATACGATCATGCTGATGACGGCTGAATAAATACAGTACATGCTGAATTTTGTACGCTCTGCCATTGCGCCGGATACGATCGTAGCACATGTGGCACAGAATACAAGCTGGAATACGAAGTTGGACCAGTTAAATCCCTCAAAGTTTGTGAACATGTCGTACTGGAGTGTTCCGATCACACCGCCAATATAATGGTCAGAGTTCATGATGCCGTATCCAAAGAAAATAAATACAACACATCCGATACAGAAATCCATCAGGTTTTTCATGATAATATTACCTGCATTCTTCGCTCTGGTAAAACCTGTCTCCACCATAGCAAAGCCTGCCTGCATCCAAAATACTAAGGCTGCACCGATCAAATACCAGATACCGGTACCCCCGTTTCCCACGCCGCCTGCCAGTGACCAGACAACGTCTCCCAAATCTTTAATGTCGTTAGCACTCATATCATTTGTTCCTCCTTAAGTTTTTACTTACTGTCCAACAGACAGCAGCCTTTTACTCCGTTACTCGTCCGGACGGAAACAGGAGAAAAGAAAAAAGGCACCACGAAGAATCTGCTTCTTCGTGACACCTTTGTCTTACACACAAGTATATGCAAATTTTGGGAGCTGTCAAGGAAAAATGAAATATTTTCTTACTTTTGTTAAAATTATCTAAATTAAAAATAAAAAATCAAAATAATTTCGTGTCTTTTATCCATTTATTTTTGTGCTTGAAAAGCAGGAGACACTGTTCCTGCTTTGAGCGAGTTATCCAGAAGATACTGAACTGCTGCCTGCGCTTCATCCTGATGCTTTGATGAATTTGCAATGCCGATCACATTATCCGGAATCTGTCCCTTCAGTGCCTTGTACTTATCACTCTGACTCAGAGATATTCCGAAATTATACTCTGTCTCATCCGGTTTCGTCTCTCCGCGGATGTCGGAGCCCTCCACGATCTTACTGTAAAAACGCATGGAATCATCGTAATCCTTATAGAAGCTGACCAACTTGGAACTCTCCGGAGCAAAGAAGTAACCACCTTCCGACCATACCTGAAAATCTTTTTGGGAGGCAATCACAATGTCACAGCTGCCACTGTACAGATAGGTTTCCAGCTGATGTACCGCCTCTCCGCTGTCATTGCTGAAAGAGGTATTAATGACGACGTTTTCCTTCTTCTGATTCAGGTTCAGATAGGTTGCAATATCCTTTTCCAGAGCATCCACATTATCTTCCGGGATCGCATCACCAATCACCGCAATATACAGGATTGTCTTTGGCTTAGTATACATATCCTTCAGCGCAAACACGCCTACGATCACAACAGCCAGTATAATTGCCACTGTCTTAAGATAGTAGTCCTTAAAAAACTGTATTTTTCCTTTTTTATCCAATGCCTCATATGCTTCTTTACTATTATCATCTTCTCTTTTCTGGTAGATCAGAGCATCCTTTCCTACCTTAGACTGGTCATCCATTTCATCCAGTATCTTTGCCATAATATTTTATTTCCTCATTTCTTTCTGTATGTACATCCATCCCCGGATGCACGCATCCCGATCTTACAGGATATGTCGTAAGACACCTTATTTATTGTATAAAAAAGACCCGGTCCGTGCAAGTAAACAGGGTCTTGTTTTATACTCTTTTTAGATTTGTCCCGACAGGAGACGCCGTCTGCTGTCTGACTGCTTCTTCATGCCATTCGGCTATATTCACGCCTTCTGTCAGATTGAAGTTCCCCAGACATAGAGAAATACGTAAACAAGCATCAAAACACCATTCAATACGGCACCGATCGTTGGAAAAAGGGGACGTATGTTTTCCTGACGCAGAGTAATCCAGGCAATGCAGAATCCAACGATATTAAGCAGCAGACAGCCGATTCCTGCCGCACCAATCCCCATTCCTGCCTGACCATCTGCCCTGCCGGACTGATAGCAAAGTACCGCAAATAAAATAATCGATACGACCCCCATCACGGCAGATACAATTCCCATCGCAGGGTGCCGTTTATCTGTCAATCGCAGACTGCTTTCTCCCTCGCCTTTTTTTCTATGTTTCATCGGTCTCACTCCTTCTCTTTCTTTCGTTTCTGCAAAGATAACAGGTGATGCAGGCAACGGTTGCTGCAGGCAAACAGGAGATATCCTGTTATTCCTCCCAGTGTATTTAATATAATATCATCCACATCACAGGATCCCACTTTGGAAACAAGCTGTACCAGTTCCACCAGCAGTGATACACAAAAACTCAACCATGCTATCTTAAAAAATCCCTTATGTCTCGGAGACAGAATCGGCACAACAAAACCAAACGGTACAAAACATACGATATTTCCCAGAAGATTCAGGATCACATTAAAGGTACCGATCTCCGAACGATAGGTCAAATATCGGCGGATCTCTTTAAACGGTTCCAGGCTGTATTTATATTCGTCGCTCGGCACTCTGCCCAGCTGCTCACTAAAAAATAAAAAATAAACCATACAGACCAAATATATAATAAAAAATATCCATGATATAACACGTATGAAAAATTTATGGTGTTTTTTCATTTTCTTTTCTTCTCCTGCATCAGCGTTTCTTATAAATCAACATTTTGCCCTTTTTCACTCTGCGTTGCGAGCATTTTCCTATAATGCAAAGGGACTGTCACGTGTGTGACAGTCCCTCCGCTTCACCGACAAATTTTATTATAGCTCATGAACTCTTTTCCGTAAAGTCTTTTTTACTGACGTAATACGACCTCTTTTTCACTCAGACCATGCAGGATCTTCTTCATGGCAGTATTGACCTCCTCATCTGTAAGGGTACGATCTTTGGCACGGAATACGATCTTATATGCCAGAGATTTATATCCTTTGGTCAGCTGTGAACCTTCATAAATATCAAACAATTCATAGGACTCTACCAGCTTGCCGCCTCTTGTACGAATGATCTGTTCAATATCACCAGCCAGAACTTCCTTCTTCATGCTCAGGCTGATATCACGTACCATAGCAGGGAATTTTGGTACACCGACATATTTTACATCAAAGTCGGACAACTCGGTTGCTGTCTGCATATCGACTACTGCGATATATGCTTTCTGACCGATGGCAAACTGATCCAGTACATCCGGATGAACCTCTCCCAGATAAGCAACCTCTCTTCCCTGATACAGTACCTTTGCCTGGCGTCCCGGATGCAGGAAGCTCTTTCCTGCTGCAGGATCATACTGTGCCGGCTCTGTCATACCCATCTTCTGCATCAGTGTTTCGATGACACCCTTCATGGTGAAGAAATCACCCTCGCCATACATTCCCAGTGTCAGCTGCATTCTTTCGTCCGGAAGCTCTGTCAGTGGAAGCTGCTTTGGCAGATAGACATTGGCAAGCTCATACAGACGCACATCCTTGTTTCTTCTATTATAGTTTGTTGATAGGGAAGTCAGCATACCACCCAGTGCGGATGTACGCATGACACTGTAATCTTCTCCCAATGGATTTAAGATCGCAATGCTCTTACGAAGCACATCATCCTGTGGCAGCTTTAACTTATCATATACCTTTGGACTCTCAAAGGAGAATGTCATTCCCTCATTGAAACCGTAGGCTTCTACTACGTTTCTTGCAATATTCTCATGCTGCAGCTTCTCGGATAATCCGCCGGCTGTAGCAGAACCGGATGGCAGCGTCATTGGAATATTATCATATCCGTAGAATCTTGCTACCTCCTCTGCCAGATCCGCCAGACGCTCCAGATCCTGTCGCCAGGTTGGGATCAGCACTTCCTTTTTCTCACGGTCTACCGGCAGATCGATCTTCTCAAAATAGCCTACCATCGTATCTTCATCAATATCGGTTCCCAGCAATGCATTGATCTTATCCACATCATATGGGATCGTAAATGGTTCTTTCTTCACCGGATAGATATCAACGGCTCCACCGACTACCTCACCGGCACCCAGCTCTTCGATCAACTGGCAGGCACGGTTCATGGCATCCATCGCATTGTTTGGATCCAGGCCTTTTTCAAATTTTGCCTGTGCATCTGTACGCATGCCCAGCTTCTTACCGGACAGACGGATATTTGTTCCATCAAAGGTAGCTGCTTCAAAAAGCATCGTCGTAACATCATCTGTGATCTTGGAGTTTTCACCGCCCATGATACCTGCGATGCCGACCGGCTTCTCACCGTCACAGATCACCAGCATGGAGTCATCCAGCTTCCGTTCCTGACCATCCAATGTTACAAACGGCTCATCCTGCTGTGCTTTACGTACGACAATCTTTGCGCCTGCTAATTTGTCCAGATCGTATGCATGCATTGGCTGTGCATACTCTTCCATAACATAGTTTGTAATATCTACGATGTTATTGATCGGTCTGATTCCTACCGATGCCAGTCTTCTCTGCATCCACTCCGGTGATGGTGCGATCTTGATATTTTTCACCACTCTGGCTACATAACGAGAGCACAGTTCCGGATTCCTCACCTCGACTGATACATAATCATTTACGTCCTCGTCATTTCCTGTCTCCGTTACAACCGGTGGAACGAATGTCTTGCCAAAGGTAGCTGCTACTTCTCTGGCAATACCGGTCATGCCGAAGCAGTCTACACGGTTCGATGTAATCTCATATTCAAATACCACATCATGCAGACCGAGTAATTCGATCGCATCGGAACCGATCGGTGCATCTTTATATTCCGGATTATCACTCAGAATGTAGATTCCGTCCGGTGCTGCATCCGGGTACATATCTGTGTTAGAACCCAGCTCGTCGATTGAGCACATCATGCCGAAGGATTCTACCCCACGCAGTTTTCCTTTTTTAATCTTAAAGCCGCCCTCTGCCTCGCCATCCTTATGGCTGCTTGCAACACGACCGCCTTCCAGTACTACCGGCACTTTATCGCCCTCTTTTACATTAGGCGCACCCGTTACGATCTGTACTTCTTTGCCCCCTTCATCGATCTGTACCTGGCAGATCACCAGCTTATCTGCATCCGGATGCTTCTCGATCTTGTTGATCTTACCTACAATGATCTTTTCCAGATTCTGATCCAGCTTTGTAAAGCCTTCTACTTTGGTTCCTGACAATGTCATTTTGTCTGTATATTCCTGTGCCGTGCACTCAAGATCCGGCACATATGCTTTTGTCCATGATAATGATGTATTCATTTTTTACCTCCACTTATTGCAAATATCGAAACGTTTCGTTTTGATTAGAACTGTTTCAGGAAACGTGTGTCATTTTCGTATAATAAACGCATATCATCGATCTCGTATTTGAACAATGCAATACGCTCCAGACCAACACCAAATGCAAAGCCTGTATATTCTTCCGGATCAATGCCACTCATTTCCAATACATGTGGATGTACCATACCACAGCCAAGAATCTCTACCCAACCGGATCCCTTACAGAAACGGCAACCCTTGCCGCCACACTTAAAGCAGCTTACGTCCATCTCCGCACTAGGCTCTGTGAACTGGAAATGATGCGGACGGAATTTTACCTTTGTATCTTCCCCAAATAAACGTTTTGCAAATTCCTGCAGGGTTCCCTTCAGATCTGCAAACGTAATGTTCTTGTCGATCACAAGACCCTCGATCTGATGGAACGTAGGAGAATGGGTAGCATCTACTTCATCGGAACGGAATACTCTTCCCGGTGCGATCATACGGATCGGAAGTTTTCCTTTCTCCATCTCATGTACCTGTACGGAGGATGTCTGGGAACGTAACAGAATATCCTTCGTAATGTAGAATGTATCCTGCTCATCCTTTGCCGGATGATTGGCAGGAATGTTCAATGCCTCAAA
>CAUCOL010000095.1 GCA_958444395.1 uncultured Lachnospiraceae bacterium | reverse complement strand
TCCTTTTTTGTGCAGCCCCAATGTTAAAGGGCCATCTTTTATCTCATCGCCAAAGGAAAATTCCATTTTATTGCGGTATTCCCACGGAGACGGACTTCCGTAGATTCCATCGTACTGAAAGTCAGAGATTCCGGCACAAACCGGTCGGATCAGATCCAGCACCTGTTCTTTCTTCAATGCCAGCTGTTCCTCATATGGCAGTGTCTGATAATTACAGCCACCGCATGTCCCAAAATGCGGACAGGCAGGAACCGCTGTTTCTTTTTCAGAATGCTGTAATACCTCCAGAAGCATCCCCTGGCATTTTTCTTTTCTTGCTTTTTTGATGCGGATCCGCACCTTTTGTCCCGGTAATACACCTTTTACCGCTGCACGCACGACAGACACATCCTGTGTACTCTCATCTGTTTCTTCAATTCGTACGATTCCTTTATTCGGAAAATTTACCTTCTCTACGATACCCTCTACGATTTGTCCTTTTTTCACGTCTATTCCCAAGCCTTTCCTGGTATTCTTTTATTTTGTTGCAAAATTTCCCAATATCTGCAGCTGGCTGGCAAATTCCCTGATCGTTGCGATCGCATTTGCCACGCCGGAATCATTCAGATTTCCTTCTACATCAACAAAAAATCTGTATTCCCACTTCTTTCCTTCAATTGATTCCTGTGCTTCCTTCGGACGGGATTCAATCTTTGTCAGATTCAGATCGTTATAATAAAAGTTTGCCAGCATATGATACAAAGAACCTACCTGGTGTTTAATCTCAAACGCAAGACTGATCTTGTTCGCATCGCTCAAAAACACCTTTTGATTCGATATGATGATAAAACGTGTATAATTCTGGCTCTTATAATTGATTGCTTCCTGCAGCACCTCCAGTCCAAAAGTAGCCGCTGCACGTGTACTGGCAATCGCTGCCTGTGTCATATCTTCTTCCTGCGCCACCTTTTTGGCTGCACCCGCTGTGCTGTCATACGCTACCCCTGTCATATCTGGATGTTCTTCCAGATATTTGGCACACTGCATCAATCCCTGCGGATGCGAATATACCTTACGAATCTCTTCTATCTTTGTTCCCGGCTTTCCAAGCAACGCCTGTTCTACCTTGACTACATGCTCTGCTACGATCGTAATGTCATAATCTGCCAGCAGATCATATATATCAGAGATTCCACCGGTAGACGTATTTTCGATGGGAAGCACACCATATTTTGCCTCTCCGTTCGCTACCGTCTCCATCACTTCTTTAAATGTTGTTTTATTAAATGCTGTGATATCCTCTCCGAAATATTCCAGCATTGCCTGTTCAGAAAAGGCACCTTTCTCTCCAAAATAAACCACTCTCGTATCACGATCTACCTCCAGTTTTTCCACCTGGCGGAATGGAATATCATTGACTGCCGGTCCCAGCATCTGATATTGATATTTACGACTGATAGACATAATCTGACGAAACAGATCCTCAATCGCCGTCTCATTAAATGCATTATCCGCATAGCTGCGCAACGTCTTGATCTTCTCATCCTCACGTTCTGGATCATACACCTTCTTACCGGTGCTACGTTTATAGGCAGCCACGTCATTGGCTACCTCCATTCTCTCTTCAAATAATTTCGTAATTTCTTTGTCAATGCGGTCAATTTTTTCTCTGCTTTCTGCCAAATCTATAATCATCTTCTGCTACCAATATTCCTTTCTTTCGACTTATTTTCTAAAGCCTTCCACACCCCGGAGACAGTTAAAGCCATCCACAGTGTGGGAAGTTTTAATCATTTATGTACCGTACGCTGTTCCATGCAGCTGCACGCTGCGTACCATGGATTGCCCTTCTGGAATCGGATTCCACTGTCAAGGGCATCTCCTTTTCATTCCCATAAAACACCGATATTATGTTACCATACAACCCCTTTTCCCGCAACTATAAACAGAAAGGAGCCGATACAAATGTATCGGCTCCTGACCTTTTCCTTATGTATGGATCACACTCTGATGGGCATGCGTTTCTTTATTTGAATTTAATAGTATAAGATACCTCAATGCTCTTCTTTGGCATAGAATATTTGAATGATGGCACTCTGTCATTCCATGTATTGATCAGCTGGATCTGAACAAATCCTGATTTGTCACCCGGATCCGGAGTTAATACAGCTTTCTTGAATGTCTTTACTGTCTTGCCATCAAATTTTACAGTTACATTTGTAACAGATACTTTATTTTTCTGTGACCCTTTGATCGTAGTATCTACAAATAAAGCATTGAAAGAACCATCTTTACTGATAACACCTTTGGAAAGCCCTGTCAGTTTAACAGTACATTTCTGTGCTTTCTTGCCGCCCTTCATTGTTACATCTGTAAATTTTGCCTTAGATGCTTTCTTGTCCAGTTTGTTTGTTGTGTTCTGCAGCTTATTAGAAAACTTAGAATCATCATGCTGATTACGGAAAGTCCATTTTTCCGTAGCCATGCACAGGTATGCTTTGTAGCTTGCCGCATTTGCTTTCTTTGCTGCCGGTGCAGATACAGAAGTGGCTACCACTGCTGCTGCCAGCGCAAGAGACATCACTCTCTTAACCATCTTGCTAATTCTCATAGTTTTGTTCCTCCTTTAATAAAAAAGAAATTTATTTTACCCATCAACGAATGCTACCACCTTTGTGCATATTTGTCAACTTTTATTCGTATTTTCCTGCATTTTTTAGAATTATTGTACGAAATATTTAGTGTTATCTTTCTTTTTATTTAACATATATACCAGTCAGAAGTGACAAAACTATGGCATTTCTGTATTATCTTGCCAACACCTCAGTAATCTGCGCTATATACAATGTATGATAATCCTTATCTCCATACCACTGACTGTCGATCGAGTCATCCAGGAATTCACCCGGCTTTAATTCTGTCGCAGACATGACCTGACAGATCAGTGCAAGGTTCGCCTGGTCAATATATGGAACCCCCTGCTCATAGTCCACCTCTACCTCTGCCTGCTTCATCTTGTCCTCCACGCGCCCGGAGACACTGCCAAGATATTTTAACATGTTCCGATGCTTCTCTCCCAGAAAAGACAGGGAAAACTTTCCTTCCCGATCGATAAATTCCTTTGTATAACGGCTCTGACGTATCACAACATATACTACGTTTTTTCCCCACATAACACCCATGCCGCCCCAGGAAGCTGTCATGGTATTGGCTTTCTCCTCATTTCCGGCGGTTACTAACATCCATTCCTTACCGATTTTTTCAAATGGATTACATTCTAAATACTCTATAGAGCTTTTCTGAAACTGATGCATAATGCTCCTCCTTCTGTACACATACTTTTACTATTTCCTATGATTTTTCAGGCCGCAAAACTGTCTTTCTTTCACCTGTCACAGTTTCGTCTTTTGAACCTGATTTTATATATTATAACACGATTTTCTTCTTTTGACACTTACATCATGAAATGATACTATTAAACATAATAAGAAAACGGAGGTTTTTTATGAAGATAGAATTGCATGCACACACAAGTGAAACCAGTCCATGTGGCCATATCTGCGCCAGGGATATGGTTTCTCTCTATAAAAAAGCCGGCTATCAGGCGATGATTGTGACAGATCATTACAGTAAATGGGTCTTGGAGCAGCATGATCTTCTGGATGCAGACAAAAATACCGTAATTGATCATATTCTTGCAGGTTATCATGCAGCAAGTGCTGCTGCCGGTTCCGATTTTTCTGTCTGGCCCGGTACAGAGGTCAACCTGTTAGAAAGTCCAAATGATTATCTGTTATATGGCATTACTGAAGAGTTCCTATATGAGGCTCCCCTGCTGTATACCCTCTCTTTAAAGGAGCTTTCTGCACTGTGCCATAAGCATGATATTCTTTTATTTCAGGCACATCCTTACCGCACCTACTGCACACCTGCCGACCCTGCCCTGCTGGATGGTGTCGAAGTATTTAATGGCAATCTGCGCCATGAAAGCCATAATGAGAAGGCACTGGACTGGCAGCAAAGTAAACATCTGCTGTTTTCTTCCGGCAGTGATTTTCATGAAATAGAAGATCTGGCACGCGGCGGTATCGATACTGCCAAAGAAGTACACAATCTGAAAGAACTTTGTGCACTGCTGCACACCGGAGAGTATCAGGTGATCCATCCTGAACAATAGTATTATCCAAAATATATATGAAGAAAGGCGATTCATTTATGAAAAAAGGGCAAATGATCCAAAATATGTTCCGCTTAAAACGTATCATCACACAGTTTTCAAAAAAACTGCGGGATACGTCTATTTCCGCATACGCCGGTTTATCCGCCTATATGCTGATTCTTTCCTTTTTTCCTTTCTTCCTGTTTTTAACTGCACTGCTTCGCCACACATCACTGACAGAGCAGATCCTGTTAGGTGCTTTTGATTCTTTTTTACCAATCTCCTTTCACGCATTTCTTGATTCACTGTTAGATGGAATCTTCGCAGAGTATTCTGCTACCATCCTGCCCCTGACCGTAATATCTGCCCTTTGGCTTGCCTCGAAATTTTTTCTGGCGGTCAGCAATGGACTGAATGCTGTTTATGAAATCAGGGAAACGAGAAATTATGTTATTTTGCGTATCTGGTCAATTGTCTACGCTGCCCTGTTTGCGATCCTGATTCTGGCACTGCTGACATTGCTTGTTTTTGGAAATGCTTTGTACCACCATTTTACCCGGCTTTTTCCATTTATCCGTCATATTTTGCTACCGATCATCAGCTTCCGCTCGTCGATCAGTTTTCTTGTCATGCTTTTATTTTTTTCGATCATATATTATAAAATCCCGAATAAAAAACTGGTCTACCGCGACCAACTGCCTGGCGCACTTCTTGCTACCGCCGGCTGGCTTGGCTTTTCCTATCTCTATTCATTTTACGTCGATAAGATCAGCAACTACGCTTCCTTTTATGGAACTATGACGATGATTGCCCTGCTAATGGTCTGGCTATATGCCTGTATGTATATCTTTCTGTTTGGCGGATTGCTGAACTATATCCTGCAGTCTTACAGAATTTCTGATTATCTTGGATTTTTATACCGCGAAAGTCAGAATGAGTCTGCCTCACAGAAGGCAAAGTAATGCTTGAGGATTTCCCGGTAATCATTTCCCAGCTCCGCCATCTTGCAGGCTCCCACCTGGCTCATTCCTACCCCATGACCAAAACCTCCACCATAGCATAGAAAGATGTTCTTTCCATCCTGTACCCCTTCTTTCAGGTAAAATGCCGCACTTGGCAATAGCTGTATCTTCTGTCTCGTCCCATCCTGTTTTTCTATTATACAGCTGTCCGATAATTTCTCCCGGATCTCCTGCTGTCCATATAACGTTTTCCGCCCCTTTGTACCTGTCAGGCGGATTTTTTGCAGGATTCCACTGGATGCTCTTTTCAATATCTGCACTTTCTGCACACAGCCGATTCCAAGATTTCTTCCAATCTGATCAGGATCTAACACCGTATTCCAGCGATACCACGAACCATCTGCATCATAGCCATTGTTCTGCTGCTGTAAAAAAGCGGCAAAGGTCTTTTCCTCTGACAGATCCGGTACCTTCTCCTCCTGATTCTGCCCGCGCACCGGATACCATTTCTCCTCTATCGAGCCCCATACCTGTCCATTCGACGCAGAACATCCCCAGGAAGTGGAATAATAATATGCAGTAACAATCGTCTTTCCATCATGCAGCACCTGTCCATCTGTTTCCCGCACTGCTTTCCTTGTACCTGCCGTCTCCTGAATATTATTATAAACCTGACAAGCCGTCGTATCATCAATGTCTGCCTTCCAGGAAGAATAACGTCCTGCTTTTCTCTGCTTCCAGGCATAGCTTCTCGCACAGACTGCCTGCGCTTTCAATGCTTCCTCCGGTGCCGAAGGATCCATCTCACTGGAAACCACACTATAAAGATAGTGTCGCAACGGCACCCGATTAATCACTATAAACCCCTTTTTTGTCCAATGGATCCGCAGAGAACCGTGATAAAACGGGTTTCCCTGCTGCCGTTGTACAGAACAAAGCTGCACTCTCCCTTTCTCTGCCGCTGCTATATAATCTGACTGCCTGCGCTGCGACTCCCATTGTAATGTAACCGTGTCTCCTTTTTCTTTGGCGACTTTACTTTTCTTCTGTGTCCATGTCCCGTTTTTCTCCCACCGGATCTGTACCTGCTTATGATAGACCTTTCCTTGCCCATCGGTCGTAATTACAACACGGATTGTCTCATAATCTTTGAAATCTTTCCCCGTTCCCCACTGATTTTCACTATCCTGTGTCCCGTTTTTCTCCCATCGGATCTGTCCTGTTTTCAGTCCATAGAACAATAATCCCCCCAGTACAAACATACTGAATATAAGAAAGAATCCCGCCCGCGAGATTCTCCTTCTTCTATAACCCGTTCTGTTTTGTTTTCTTCTTCGTCGTGCCATTCCTGATTCCTTTCTGATCCAACCTGTCTATATATATGTCAAGATCTGCTCTTCTATGAACCCGACTGCCTCTTTGATAAAACGCAGCGCACGCTCCCAGGTATAATACACCGGAGACTGTATTTTTACTTCCTTTTCAAAAAAGAAATCCAACACCCATGCCCGACTCCTGTTTAATTCATCCTCTGTCAACATATCCTTGATCTCATACGGTCGGATGTTCTTTAAAACAGCATATACCTGTTTCATCCCCGGGTACTCTCTTGCAAGCCGAAAGTCAATCTGATTGACATCAAATGTAAAATAATGAAATGTCTCCATATCCCGTTCAGTAAGCCCCCGGTGTGCGATGCCTTTCATAAATTCCGGTCGAACTGTACGCATGAAGATCTCATCCGTTAAAATGTGTGTGATATATCCCAGATACAGATCTTTCGGCAACGATGGATCGTGCAGGTAATGATCGGCAAATGCATGAATCCGCTGATGAAAAACTGCTAGATTTTCCTCTTTTGCAAATTCATAATCTTTAATGCCATCACGAAAATGTGTATGCATCTTCATCGGTCTTTCATAGCCTGCTCTGGAATGAATCCCATCCGGACAGATATTGCCGGCAAGAAACAACTCCGGCTCCTGCACATAATATGCCCTTCCCTTACTTTCAGCACTGCTCCACCGTTTATTTAACTCCC
>CAUCOL010000094.1 GCA_958444395.1 uncultured Lachnospiraceae bacterium | reverse complement strand
AGAGGAGAGAAGAATGGGGTATGAATGTGAGAATAATGTGAGAAAATGAAAGAAAAATGGTGCATATTATCCAAAGACCAGAGAGCGTTTTCTACACGTAAACGCCCTGTTTATGCTTGCCATAGCACTTTATACGCAGGTATAATAGGAGTCGGAGAAACGAATCTTTTATAAAAAATGAAAGGAGGAAAGTGTCAGAAAGTGTCAGACAGGGACAGACCCGTATCCAGCGTATATAGGGATTCGAATGCTCCGTCAACAACAAGATTTCAAGTTCGGTGGAATTGCAGAACGTATCACACATTGTATCTCACAATTCTGCCGGAGCAGGGGAGGGTGTGTATTTGAAAGTGGAATCAAAAGATCTGAAGGAACAGATGTATGACTGGATGGTATCCGAACTGGAAATGGCGGATGCTGCCGGCGTCGCTTTTTGCCTGGATGGTGAGCCCTATTCGATGGACGAAAAAGAATCACTGCACCGGGTGCTTGAAGATAGTTATTATATGAAGAATTATACCGAAAACGACGCAGGACATATTATTCAGATAGATTTTATACAGATCAAAAGTGTCTGACGGCTGGCAGCCGGTACGGCTCGTATCCGTCTGCGGCAAAGAAATAATTCAGTATGTGATCCGGGACTTTTGCCCGAAGACCGGATCGATCTCATGTCAATAATCGGAACAGGACGGACGGCGGACAAAACAGTGGCTCTGCCCGTCTGTCCCTGGTGGGAGGCATATGCCCGTATCCCTCCCACCAAAATATAACAGGCATTGACGGAAGTTTGTGCTACAGAATTGCCTGTGTGTAGGAAAAGTGGTATACTGGTTCTGATTAAGAGTTTTCGTGACGGAATGTGTGACATGGAGGTAGAAAACATGAAAATGCAAAAGAGAATACTTGTGCCTGTGGTGGCGGTTCTGGTTGTGATCTGTCTGATCGTGGGCGTTTTATTAATAAAGAAATATAAGCCGAATAACAAAGAAATGTCTCTGACGGACTATTTTAAAGCAGAGAAGGGTCAGGTGCAGGTGATCCTGCAGGATACAAAGTATGAGACACCGGGAATATGGAAAGATGGACATGTCTATGTCGATATGGATATGGTCAGACAATATCTGAATGCGAGATTTTACTGGGATCGCTATGAGAACCAGCTGTTATATACGACAGCCAATTCCGTGATTACGGTACAGAAGGACTCCGATACCTTTCTGATCAATAAAAGCAGAGATTCTAAGGATTATACGATCGTACAGATGGTGGACACGACACCATATGTGGCGTTGGATTTTGTAAAGGAGTATTCGGCGTTTACCTATAAAAAATACGACCAGCCGGATCGTGTGGTGATCACATACCGTTTTGGAGAGAAGGCGGATTATGTGAAGGCAGAGGAGAAAGCAAAGCTCCGCTGCAGAGCGACGATCAAGAGTGAGATCCTGTTGCAACTGAAGAAGGATCAGAAGTTGTTGGTGCTGGCGGGGCAGGATAATAAAGACTCTGTCTTTTATAAAGCGATGACGGAGGATGGTGTGACAGGATATATCCGTAAAAAGGATACTGGAGATCTCTTTCAGGAAGAACAGACCAGTGATTTTCAGGAAGAGAAGTATCCACACATCCTGAAAGATAAGAAAGTAAATCTGGTGTGGCATCAGGTGACGACAGCGGCAGCAAATGATGGCGTGCTGAATCTGCTGGGATCCACGAAAGGCGTTAATGTTGTGGCACCGACCTGGTTTACCGTGTCAGGAAATAAAGGAGAGATCACCTCTCTTGCGAGTGACGAATATGTCAGCCGTGTGCATGGTGTCAATGCTGAGGTCTGGGGACTGTGCAACGACTTTGGAAAGGACAATAAGATTGGTAAGGTGCTGGAGCGTACCACGACCCGTACCAAACTGGAGAAGAATCTTCTGGCAGAAGCGATCCGCTACAGTCTGGATGGACTGAACATAGATTTTGAGCATGTAAAACAGGTAAATGGGGAAGACTTTATACAGTTTATCCGCGAGTTAGGGATCATGTGCCGAAATAACGGCATTGTATTGTCGATCGATAATTATCCTCCGACGGATTATTCACAGTATTATAACCGGACGGAGCAGGCAGCAGTGGCTGACTATGTGATCACGATGGCATACGATGAATATTATGCCGGTTCAGAAGAAGCCGGTCCGGTATCTTCTTTAAATTATGTGCAGACCTCTACGGCAGATACACTGGAGCAGGTGCCGGCAGAGCAGACGATCATCGCATTACCGTTTTACAGCCGTCTGTGGAAAGAAACAACAAAAGATGGCACGACGAAAGTGACTTCTGAAGCATATTCCATGAAGTATGCGAAAGAAGCACTGAGCGATGCAAAGGCAGATGTGAAATGGGATGATGCGACCGGAATGAATTATGGCGAGTATCAGAAGGATGGTGCTTTATATAAGATGTGGCTGGAGGATGACCAGTCACTGGAGAAGAAGATGCAGGCAGTATCCGATGCCAAGACCGCAGGATATGCTTTTTGGAAACTGGGACTGGAACAGATCTCTACCTGGGATATGATCAGCAAGTATATCAACTGATCCTGCGTCATAAGATATTTTGAGAGAATGTGTTGGATGGTGGATATATGCATCAAACAACCAGAAAAATGTTATTCGCAGTTCTGGGGATTCTTCTCTGTGCCGGTGTAATACAGGCGGGAAGAACCGTTTATACGATGGCAGTGGGAACACATAGGCCGGATGCCCGGTATGAGGTGATCCTGGATCCGGGACATGGCGGGATCGATCCGGGAAAGATCGGTATAAATAATGTCTATGAGAAAGACATTAATCTGGCGATCTGTTTTCAGTTAAAAGAGATTCTGGAACAAAATGACTGTCATGTGCAGATGCTTCGTACAGCAGATGAAGGGCTGTATCAGCCGGGGGATACGAATAAAAAGATGGCGGATCTGCGCAAACGATGCGAACGGATCAATGAAAGTGCGGCGGATGTGGTGGTAAGCATTCATCAGAACAGCTTTTCACAGGAGAGCTCGCATGGTGCGCAGGTATTTTATCAGGCATCATCGGAGCAGGGAAAGGCATTGGCAGGCTGTATCCAGCAGCAGATGATCTCTTCGCTGGATCGGGAGAATAAACGGCAGATCAAGGCAAATCAGGACTATTATATGCTGAAAAATACGCAGAAGGTCATGGTGATCGTTGAGTGTGGTTTCCTGTCCAATGTGCAGGAGGCACAGCTGCTTACGCAGGAGGCATACCAGCGCCGGGTGGCGTGGGCTGTTGCTTTGGGAACCATGCAGTGGCTGGGAACGTTAGATAAAGGATTGGAGACGAAATAGATGAAGACAAAGATAGTAAAAGTAGATCCGGAACATTTTGAGGATGATCAGCTGCAGGAGGCATGCGAGATATTGCGCAGAGGAGGACTGGTCGCATTTCCGACAGAGACGGTATATGGTCTGGGAGGCGATGCACTGCGCGAGGAGGCTTCCGGCAGGATCTATGCGGCAAAGGGCAGACCTTCCGATAATCCATTGATCGTGCATATAGCTGATAAGGAAAGCCTGTATGATGTGGCAGATCATGTATCGGAGAAAGCAGAGAAGCTGGCAGATGCATTCTGGCCGGGACCTATGACGATGATCTTTGACAAAAAGGAGAAGGTGCCACATTCGACCACGGGCGGGTTGGATACCGTGGCGGTGCGGATGCCGAGCCATCCGGTAGCGATGGCACTGATTCGTGAGTCCGGTGTATATATAGCAGCACCGAGTGCCAATACATCCGGCAGACCGAGTCCGACGAAGGCAGAGCATGTGCAGGAGGATCTGGACGGAAAGATTGATATGATCCTGGATGGCGGCAGTGTCGGGATTGGTCTTGAGTCCACGATCGTCGATATGAGCACGGAGACACCGACGATCCTGCGGCCGGGATATATTACGCAGCAAATGCTGGAAGAGGTGATCGGAGAAGTACGGGTGGATCCTGCAATCGTCAGCAAGACGATGAAAAAGGATGTTGTAGCCAAAGCACCCGGTATGAAATATCGTCATTATGCGCCGAAGGGACAGATGACGATCGTAGAGGGTGACACGGAGGCAGTGATCGCAGCGATCAATGAAATGGCTGCACAGAAAAAAGCGCTTGGCTGCCGGGTTGCGGTGATCGCAACAGAGGAGACGAAAGACCGCTACCGGTGTGATATGGTGAAAAGCATCGGTTCACGTCGGACAGAAGGGTCGATTGCAGCCGGATTATATGATATACTGAGAGAGATGGATCATCTTGGCGCCGAATTTATCTTTGCGGAAAGTTTTGAACAGGACAGGCTGGGCAAGGCAATCATGAACCGCATGTTAAAGGCGGCAGCCTATCACTTGATTCAGGTATAGGAGGAGAAGGAATATTGAAGCGCTACAGGAAGGTAATATTTTTATGCACGGCGAATACGTATCTGAGTCCATTGGCGGAGGCATTGTACCGGTATTATACTGATGGCAGTGAGCGGATGCCACAGAGTGTATCCCGTGGTCTGGTGGTTTTGTTTTCGGAACCGATCAGCCCGAAGATCAATGTCTCGCTGAGCCAGCATGAGATACCGGTCAGTTCCCATGAAAACTCGATCCAGTTGACGCAGGAGGATCTGACAGAAGATACGCTGGTACTTACGATGACTTTCAGTGAAAAGGTATCCCTGATGGAGGAATATCACCATGAGGATGTCTATACCCTGGGAGAATTCGTCGGAGAAGATACTGATATCCAGGATCCGTACGGTGGGGAGGATGAGCAGTATGAGAGCTGCTACAGTGATATATCCCGCCGGGTGAAAAAAGTAGTACAGATTTTAAAAGAAGAAGGAGAAAAAATGATGATAGCATTGGGAAGTGATCATGGTGGATATGGATTAAAGCAGGAGATCATCAAGTATCTGGAAGAGCAGGAGATTGCATACAAGGATTATGGATGCTTTGACGAGGAGCCTTGCGACTATCCGGTCTATGGAAAGAAAGTGGCACATGCCGTGGCAGAGGGGGAATGTGATAAAGGCATTCTGATCTGTGGTACAGGGATCGGTATATCGATCGCAGCCAATAAAGTGAAAGGAATCCGTGCTGCAATCTGTCATGATGTGTTCAGTGCTAAGGCAACCAGAGAGCATAATGATGCAAATATTCTGGCGATGGGTGCCAGAGTGATAGGACCGGGACTGGCTGTGATGATCGTGGACACATTTCTGCATACGGAATTTTCCGGGGCGGAACGTCATCAGCGCCGAATCGATCAGATAGAGGAATAATATAGTGAAAATCATTCATCTTACAGTTGAATGAAACGATACATTTGCATGGCTGGCTTCTTGACACCTACCAGAGCAAGTATTAAAATGATATATGATTTAAAACTCACCCAAAGAATTGGGAGATACGAAAGGAAGTAGAATTATGGCAAAGAAAGACATCGATTGGAGCAACATTGGATTTGGTTACATAAAGACAGATAAGAGATATGTGTCCAATTTCAAGAACGGTGCGTGGGATGATGGCGTGCTGACAGAGGATGACACAGTCAAGATCAGTGAATGTGCCTGCGTATTACAGTATGCTCAGACGGTATTTGAAGGTCTGAAAGCATATACGACAGAGGATGGCCATGTGGTCTGCTTCCGCCCTGACTTAAATGCAGAACGTATCGAGCAGTCAGCTAAGAGACTGGAGATGCCTCCATTCCCTAGAGATCGTTTCGTTGATGCAGTTGTTGAGACTGTAAAAGCAAATATTGATTATGTACCTCCTTATGGATCAGGAGCTACCTTATATATCCGTCCATATATGTTCGGAACAAATGCAGTAATCGGTGTTAAACCGGCTGAGGAGTATCAGTTCCGTATTTTCTGTACACCGGTAGGCCCTTACTTCAAGGGCGGCGCAAAGCCAATTACGATCCGTGTGTGTGATTTTGACCGTGCAGCACCTCATGGAACAGGTCATATCAAGGCCGGTCTGAACTATGCAATGAGTCTGCATGCCATCGTAGATGCACATAAGCAGGGATACGATGAGAACATGTATCTGGATGCGGCAACACGTACAAAGGTAGAAGAGACAGGTGGCGCAAACTTCCTGTTCGTTACAAAGGACGGCAAGGTAGTTACACCGAAGTCAAACAGTATCCTTCCTTCTATTACACGTCGTTCCCTCGTTGCAGTAGCAAGAGATTACCTCGGACTGGAAGTAGAAGAGAGAGAAGTATTCTTCGATGAAGTAAAAGATTTCGCAGAGTGTGGTCTGTGTGGTACTGCCGCTGTTATTTCACCGGTTGGCAAGATCGTAGATCATGGCAAAGAGATCTGCTTCCCAAGTGGTATGGAAGAGATGGGACCTGTTACGAAGAAGCTGTATGAGACATTGACAGGTATCCAGATGGGTCGTATCGAAGCTCCGGAAGGATGGATCAAGGTTATTAAATAAACAGAATCTGTGCGTCTGGCGGTGAGTCGGATATGGATCGGATGATAAAGAAATGAACAGTCAGTTGTGTACGGCAGACGATGATAAGCAACAGTCTGTTATGTACTGCACTGTAACAGAAAAGCTCTGGAAGGCATAAGTTTTCCAGAGTTTTTTTATGTCATGGGAAACTTTCGTTTCCTATGACATAAAAAACACTCCGTGAGGATGCGCATTTCGCGGAAAAGAAAGAAATGCTACGCATTCCGCTCAAGCGCGAAAGAGTCGCAAGCGACCCTTTGTTCCCCCAGTTCATTCCCTTTTGTTGATGCTTTGCGAGGAAGAAATGCTGGGCAGCAGACAGATGTTATATTTTCGCAGATCTGCTTTGCAGTGCCCGCAGAC
Organism: uncultured Lachnospiraceae bacterium; assembly: GCA_958444395.1. GTDB lineage: Bacteria > Bacillota > Clostridia > Lachnospirales > Lachnospiraceae > Jutongia. The sequence continues at coordinate 361 of CAUCOL010000094.1, read as the reverse complement.
AGCAGGAACGACGGATCAGAGTCCATCTACCTGCTTGGCAAGAAGAAGCCGGTCGCCGGGATGGATTTCATCAGAGGTAAGCCCGTTTAATTCCATGATGGATTCCGGAGAGGTGCAGTATTCTTTGGCAAGATCCCAGAGACTGGTATTTTCTCCTGCGATAAACCCGACGATGCCCGGCATGCTTTGCAGAAGCTCCAGATTCAGCGGGGCTTCCTCGATACGGGTGATGACAGAATGGCTGACCGGAGTAAAGACAGCAGCACTGACGCTTAATACGACTTTTGCCTCCATTTCCCCGGCGTCCAGCATAATGACGCTGATCTGGCTGATATCGGACTGGAGCTGATAGTGGTCATCC
>CAUCOL010000093.1 GCA_958444395.1 uncultured Lachnospiraceae bacterium | reverse complement strand
AGAAATCTGCTCCGTCCAGTGATACCGTATAAGTACCATTTCCGGCGATCTCTGCATCTGTAAAAGTACCATCGTACTCTACCTTCTTAGCCACCAGCTTATCATCATTGTCTGTCTTGTAATCCGGATTGGCACTCTTATCAAAGTAACCCCATCTCTGGATCCAAAGTGTATCTGCTGTCTGGATACCCAGTCTGGCATGATATGTGCCATTTGCATCAAATTCAGCAGCTTTCTTGTCTTTTTTATCTTTCTTGGCAGCATCAGCAGATGCAGGTGTCAGTGCCATAGAAGCAGCCAGCACACAAAGCAGAACGCCTGAAACCGCTTTTCTCATAATATTATTCTTTCTCATGAACAAAACCTCTCAACTTCTTTATTTTACTTTAACTGTTTTTGCCTGTCCTTTGTTTTTAAACATCTTCTTGTAGCTTGCGGCTTTTCCCTTTGGTGCAAGTACCTTGCACTTTTTATTTACACCCTTTAATGCATTCTTTCCAACGCTCTTAAGTGCTGCCGCTTTCTTTAAGCCGGCTGCTTCTACAACCTTCTTAAAATCTTCATGCTTTGGCTTATCCATACGCCACTGATTCAGTACCAGAACAACCATGCCGCCCTTTGTATAGTTAGTCTCGCTGTCTTTGCTTCCTGTCGGGAATGTTAAAATGGCTTTATCGTTTACATTGACTGTGACATTAGTAAACTGAATTGCATCACTTGCCGGAATATCTGTCCCGCTCCGGTCGTATATATTTTCCCATTAAGCTGTCATATGAACATATCGTGGGTGAAAGTCTGTTAATCGGATGAAATGAATGATCATCTCATCAACGATCTGTTCATCTGCAGCAAATATGTACGAATCGGATCAAAGTCACATTTTATGGGATGCAGTCCCCCATATTTTGAAGTATCTGTGTCGAATACTCCGGAATGAAGAACAAGATTGTACGATCCTCACGCATCAAAGTTCAGATACAATTCCCCCCTGCTCTCTCATTCAATTGAAAAAATGTAGAATTTTCAAAGATTTTTTCTTAAAAAAATTCTGTATTATTTTTTACGGTCTTATTATAAAATATCTGTAGAGAAACAGTAAATAGAATTTCTTGTTGAAATTATAGTAACATTTTGTTGTGTGCAATTATTTTCTATATGGATTAAGGCGTCAAAATTGCATTTTCCCGACCATGCTGTTTTTGTCAAAATAGCACCGTCAGGAATCCGGAAAATCTGACTTTTTGCACGTTATAACATTATAATAGAAAGGGACGATGCTTCTATGGAAAACGTATGCTTAGATCGGAATACAGCGAAACCGGTAGACACCATTCACTGGACCCGCTGCATCGAAACACCAAGCCAGATCGCCAGAAATACATTTTTCTTTGTGCAGGAAACCGGTATGATGAAAACAACGGACGAGCATATCAGCCAGCGTGAGAAAATGAATTCTTATCTTATTGTATATGTACTGTCCGGTGAAGGATATTTTACCTATCATGGAAAACGCACCCGTGCCTCGAAAGGTGCCTGCTTCTATATTGACTGCATGGAACCATATGCGCATGAAAGCTCTAAGGATAACCCGTGGCAGCTGATGTGGGTTCACTTTTACGGTGCCACCTCCAAAGAATACTACAAGTATTTTACCAAAAGCTTTCCTAATCTTTTCTATCCGACCAACATTGATCAGGTGGGTGATCTGCTGCGCAAGATCGTGGTCAATACCCAGCTGAAAACAGCTTTTTATGAGGCAACCAATTCCGGTCTGATCTCCGCTCTTCTGACCGAATTGATCACCGTTCCCAAACGGCCGTTAAAGAAACAGTCCGTACATACCTCTATGGAAGATAAGCTCGATGAGATCCTGCATTATCTGCAAAACCACTTTACAGAGCCTGTCACACTGGAAGATCTGGCAGATACTTTCTATATCTCAAAATATTATCTCAGCCGTGAGTTCAAGAAGAAATACGGAGAGGGCGTCAATGCCTGCATCAGCACCCTGCGCATCAACCGTGGCAAGGAACTGCTCCGTTTCACGGACAAAAAAGTAAATGAGATCAGTGACATGTGCGGTATTCCGGACACCAATTATTTCATCAAGCTATTTAAATCGGCTGAAAATATGACGCCATCCGAATACAGACAGAAATGGAAGGAATGAGTATTCATTCCTTCCATTTTTTTCGATATTTTCCCGGTGATACCTTCATCTGCCGCAAGAAAATGCGATGAAAATAACTGCTGTTACGGTAACCGCATTGCATCGCCACATCTACAACAGACAGATCCGTGTCGCGCAGCAGGCGGCACGCCTGCTCCAGCCGGAGTGAATTCAGATATTCGATCGGGCTCATATGATATGTCTGCTGAAACAGCCTTGTCAAATGACGCACCGAATAATCTGCCCTCTCCGCCAGCATCTGTACACTGATCTCCCCCTGCAGATGCTGTTCCAGCCAGGCTGCCGTACGTGCCAGTGCCATTACTTCGTGATTCTCCTGCTCTTTTGTCTGCGTGCTGTAACATCTTGCCAGCAGTACGACCAATTCCAGAAAATATGCCAGCAGACTTGTTTTCCGGCCACTTTCCCTGTTTTTATATTCCCTGACCATTCTTCGTATCATAGTCTCAACCTGCACAAAGGAATCCTCCTCCAAATGCAGATGGCTGACAAAGTGATGGTTCTGTGAATATCCCGGCTCTACATAGAAAAGTGCATGAAATCCAGCCATATTTCCGATATCCCATTCCTTCAATGGGAAAAATGTGTCCTGAAACATGATATTACAGATCCGAAAATTATGCACCTGTTCAAAACCGTGGGTCGTATCCTGCTGTATGACAAAAACATCCCCCTTGCGTACCGGAAGACGTTCCTCACCGACCACATGTGTTGCTTCTCCCGACAGTACGATCGTAAGCTCTGTAAAATCCTCATGGCGGTGCTGCACCAGGTCGTTGTCATGCCGCCCATATTGTATGAAAAAAGGCAGCTCATGATCCTGTGCCAACTGCTCCAGTCTGTATACAATTTTTTCCTGCGCCATTCCGTCTCCTTTCCGGCTGCTCTTTCCGTTTCTGCATTCGCAGCGTGTCTTTTTATCCTGTTCGTGTTCCTCGATCCATTTTCCCATTTGCTACACTTTTTATAATGTTCATAACAGTCTGCTATACCACGAAATCATTTATGTCCGGATAGTACACTTTTATGTCTGTAAATAAGAGTACATTGGTATTATAACACGATATAATCAATCCAAAGTAATCAATGAATACAACATTTTATGAAAGCAACACTGTTTTATTCATTATAATCGTATCAGAACAAATTGTACAGAAATCAGAAAGGAAATGTGTAAAATGAAATATTCAAATCCTATTATTCGTGGCTTTTATCCGGATCCAAGCATGTGCCGTGCAGGTGATATGTATTATATGGTCTGCAGTTCCATGCAGGTTTTTCCGGGAGTTCCTTTGTTTGAAAGCAAAGACATGGTGAACTGGACGCAGATCGGTCATTGCCTGACACGTCCATCTCAGATTGCGCTGGATGGTGTCCGCAGCTCCGGCGGTGTATTTGCTCCTACGATCCGTTATAATGACGGACGCTTCTACATGGTCACAACCAACGACAGCACGCAGGAGAATTTCTATGTCTATACAGATGACATTCACGGAGAATGGTCTGAACCCGTACCGGTCGATCAGGATGGCATTGATCCGTCTCTGTTCTTTGAGGATGGACACAGCTACTTTATCAGCAATGGCAGCGATGAAAACGGCATCGGCAGTATTCAGATGTGCGAGATTGAAATCGAAACCGGACGCAAGCTCTCAGAAAGCAAAATCCTCTGGCAGGGTACCGGCGGTCGTTTCTTAGAGGCACCGCATATGTACAAATTTGGAGATTATTATTATCTTCTCGAAGCAGAAGGTGGCACGGAATATGGTCATATGACAAATTATTCCCGCAGCAAAAATCTCTGGGGACCTTTTGAATCCTATCCGGGTAATCCGGTGCTGACAAACCGCAATCTGGGTGGTTATCCGATCCAGGCAGTCGGTCACGGAGACATCGTGGAAGATGCTCATGGAAACTGGTGGTTTGCACATCTTGCATTCCGCCAGATCGACACCTGGTTCACCTTCCATCATCTGGGACGTGAGGTCTGCCTAGTACCACTCCACTGGAGAGAGGACGGCTGGTTTGAGATCGGTGTAAATGGAACAACACCTACGGAAGTAGAGCTTCCGGATTCCATTTCCTTTGCACCACAGAATTTCTCCTATGACAAGACCTTTGAGAATCTGTCCCAGAAAACGGACTGGTGCTATCTGCGGATCCCTTCTATGGAAAACTATCGTTTTGAAAAAGACAGCGTAGCATTGCATGGAACGTCCGTTACACTGGAAGATGTTGCTTCTCCTACCTTTGCTGCGATCCGTCAGACCGAATTTTTTGAAGATATCACTGTCGATGTGATTCCGGGAGAACAGACCTCTGGCATCTGTTTCTATATGGATGAAAATCATCACTATGAAATCCGCATCGATAAAGCAGGGCAGACAACTGCTGTTTACAGCCGTCAGAAAATCGGCGTGATCCATCAGGACAGCGAGAAGATCGAGATCCATTCTGATCAGGTACATCTGCACATTGTCGCAGACAATCTGCAGTACCATTTCTATGTAACCGATGATAACGGAAAAGAAGTCTTCCTGAGCGACGCAGAAACAAGATACCTGTCTTCCGAGGTAGCGGGCGGCTTTACCGGAACACTGATCGGATTATTCGCCATCGCAGGCTCTGCAAAAGATGCCTGGAGCACCTTCAAAAACCTGCACGTAAAGCACACCGAAAATCCGTCATAACATAGCATAAACATAACGGAAACTTCCCACTCCCCAGATAAAAGCAGTGCCCACCCGTCCGGGCATGCGCAAACAGATATAACTATCATCCTGATTTTTGCCCGGTATACTATATTGTCTGCTAAATGAAAACAAAAAATTGTCGCTGGGTATTAGGCTTTCCCAGATCAGTCCGACAATACAGGGAGAGGATAAATACGTGCCCGGAAACATGTTTGAGCTCCCAATGGGATGAAAGAAAATACTATTGTACTGCACACTTTCGTTACATGAGCTACGCAACGGTACATAAGGTCTTATAAAACAAGACCTAAGTACCGGCGAGCTCATAGTGCAGTACAAAGTATATTTCTTTCACCCATTGGGAGTGAGTTTGATGTAAGGGCACGTAAATCTACTATCCTCTTCCCTGTATTGTCGGACTTGGGAAAGGCGTAAGGTACCAAGACAATTTTTTGTTTTCATTTAAGCAGACTTTTTGTAATTTTCAAGCAAAAATCAGTGCATTGCTTACAACTTGCGCGTGCCCGGACGGATGGGCTTCTATATTCCTCCGTGGTGCGGGAAGTTTCCGTTATATGAGATCTGTCAGATGATCGATCAGGCGGCTGCCGGTCTGCTGCAGGCTGGCACGATCCTGGTGTCCTGCTGTCAGCAGGATGCAGTCAATGCCGATTGCCTCTGCCACTTCCCAGTCATGTACGGTATCTCCGATCAGGACGGCTTCTTTCGGTGATACAGCCTGACTTTTGAAAAAGTCGACTGCACGCTGCACCTTGCTCTCTGCCAGTAGATTATCTGCACCCAGCACAGATTCAAAATAAGGCTCCAGCTGATACATTTTCAGGCTGCGCCTGATTCCATCTGTATGCGAAGAAGACAGGATGATCTGATGACATCCTGTCTTTTTATATTGATCCAACACGGTACGTGCCCCGGCATGAAGTCCGTATTCCGATTGATGCAGACGATAATATGTATTGAACTGCTCACTGATCCAGTCCATCGAAACACTCTGCATATCAAAAAAATGTTCATAAAAACGAAGGATTGGCGTCCCCATCGCCAGCCGGTATGCTTCCAGATCAATCGGTGCTTTTTCCTTTTGCACCAGCATCGCATTGACTGCGTCAAGTGCCAGTCCGACATCATCCATCAGGGTTCCATTCCAGTCCCAAAGAATATAGTTATAATTCATCTTATCCCCCATACCAAATGACTACAGTGCCGATGCCGTTTTATAAGCATCCTGATAGCTCAATACACGATTTACATAGGTCTTACAATAGGAAGGTACACCACCATTACGACGCACTGCACCGCTTCCTGCATTGTACGCAGCCAATGCCAGACGTACATTTCCCTTAAACTCCTGCAGCTTCTGTGAAATACACTTTGCACCGCCCATGATGTTCTGTTCCGGATCATAGGCATCGGTTACCCCCAGTCCCTTCGCAGTCTCAGGCATCAGCTGCATGACACCCATCGCACCGGCGCCGGACGTGGATTTCGCATTAAAATTTGACTCTGCCCTGGCTATCGCCTTTAATAATGACTCTGATACGTTGTACTTATCTGCCGCTGTCTTAAAATAACGATCATACTTTGTTGTCTTCATGGAGTCTGCCGTCTCCGTGACCTTAGATGTCCCTGCCGCAGATACTGTCTTTTCTGACTCTGCATCCAAGGAATCATCCTTCGCCACATCTATGTAACGTACATAAGTCCCCGTCACCGGATCCTTAAAATGAATATCTCCTGCATTTGATGCTGCATCGCCTGTAGCAGCTGAACTACTGTCTGAACCGGAGGTATTCTGCACATCTGCTGCCGTCTGACTCTGTACCGCTGTACTATCTGCCACCGCATCGCCTGTCCCTTCTGAAGACGTATCCGCCCCCTGACTCTGGCTGGTACTTACCGTCTCCTGTGTCCGGCTCGTCCCTGTGCTTTCCTGTGTCTGTGTGGTCTGCTCAAGTACCGTGTCAAATCCGGAGATCCCAGTATGGCGTTCTTTTCCATCTTTATATGTCTTAAGAGGCGTCAGCCTCATTCCTGCTATTCCACGAATCATATTAATCTCCCTTTTGCTGTAACTTAACAACTACTGTAATTTTAACGGCATCTTCCTGTAATGTCAATTCTTAAAAAATCTTATAATGCGGAATTTCTCCTCCCATCAGAAGATACCGCAGCAAGTCATGCAACACGATCGCCGGTCCGGACAATAAAAACCATAAATTACAATTCAGCAGACAGATCTGTCCCTTAAAATTATACTGTTCACGCGAATAATCCCATACATTCAGATGCAGCTGGCGATTCACGATCATGCCGATCACCAGTTCCACTGCTGTAATCATCAGACCACAGACC
>CAUCOL010000092.1 GCA_958444395.1 uncultured Lachnospiraceae bacterium | reverse complement strand
GCTTGTTGATACAGCGGATGCAGCGAAAAGCATGAGATTTCATTGATAGCAATCAGCCAGCCGGGTGATCCATGCATAAATTTCTTTTTCCGGCAGATACTGATAACGTATCTGAAGCCCGTGGCAGGATAACTGCAATCCGCTGTCGGGCGGGAATATATCTGTAAAGAAACGGTACCTGCAGATGGTACGGTATCCGGAAAGGCATGGAATTATGTTAAATGAAATTAAGGAACTGGGTGGCATGATCATCGAGGATAAGGTATGCCACAAAAAGATTCAGATCCTTTCGATCATCGGAGAGATCGAAGGACATGAAAATGCATCGAACACGATAAAGACGACAAAGTACGAACACCTTTTACCATTGCTTGTTTCACTGGAAGGAAACAGTGAGGTAGAGGGTGTTTTGTTTGTCATCAATACGGTGGGTGGGGACGTTTCGTGTGGACTGGCACTGGCAGAAGTGATCGCCTCTATCTCCAAGCCAACGGTAGCACTGGTCGTTGGTGACAGCCATTCGATCGGGGTACCGATGTCCGTGGCAGCGGATTATACAGTGATCGCACCGTCCGCTACGGTGATCATTCATCCGGTACGCATGAGCGGACAGGTACTGGGAGCACCGCAGACGTATGAATATTTTCAGCTGATACAGGATCGGATCGCCGGATTTGTGGCAAAGCATTCGGATGTGTCAAAAGACAAATTTGAACAGATGATGATCACACCGGGAATCTTAAGCAGAGATCTTGGGACGATTCTGGTGGGAAAACAGGCTGTGGACTGTGGGCTGTTCCAGGAGACCGGAGGCATATGTGAAGCGCTGGAGAAGCTGCGTCAGTTTTGCAGTGAGGCATAAGTAGATTCCCGGATGCGGAGAGAATATGCTCTCAGGCATCCGGGACATGAGAGACGGCAGGTCTCCTTGCATTTCCATCATAGAAACGGTATACTAATATAATATGGTGTTTAATCAGAGAGAAAGGTTTGGAGAAAAATATGACATTATGGAAAGCAATTGTTTTAGGACTTGTGCAGGGGCTGACAGAATTTCTGCCGGTCAGCAGCTCCGGTCATCTGATCCTGATGAAACAGATACTGGGCGTTGATCTGGAATCTGGGGGAATTTTTTTTGACGTCATGCTGCACTTTGGAACGTTGATGGCTATCTTTGTAGCATTCTGGAATGACATAAAGCATCTGTTCTTGGAGGGAATACATATCGTGAAGGAATCCGCAGAGAATGTGGGGCGCTTCGTGCAGAACCGGATGGGGCGTAAAAGGATCTATCATAAGATCATACGCAGCTCTTATCGCAAGTATGTTATGCTGTTAATCGTATCAACAATACCGACCGGCATCATTGGCGTTGCTTTTTCTGATGCGATCGAAGCAGCCAATTCGATTGTTCTGGTACCGGCAATCTGCTTGATCTTTACGGCAATCTTCTTATTTATAGCAGATGTGGCAGATATCGGAGATAAAAAACCAAAGGATATATCCTATCTGTCTGCAGCAGGGATCGGTATTGCGCAGGGTGTTGCCACACTGCCGGGAATTTCACGCTCCGGTACGACGATCACAGCATGTCTTCTGTGTGGCTTTGACAAGAAATTTGCAATACGCTATTCCTTTATCATGTCGATCCCGGCAGTGCTGGGGGCTGTGGTGCTGGAGATCAAGGAACTGCCGGGACTGGCACTGACACAGAGCGACATAGTATACTGCATTATCGCAACATTGACAGCGGCAATATCCGGCTATCTTGCGATCCGTTTTATGATGTCTCTGATCCGGGGCAGAAAGTTCAAATATTTTGCGCTTTACTGTGCTGTTGTAGGCATAGCTTCAATAGTATGGTATTTTATGAAATAAAACCATTTCGCACAGAATATATCCGGTGGTAATGGTTTTGGAGTCTATAAGAAATGAGGAGTAACATGGCAGCAACAAAGAAAGCATCTACCGGAAGAACAACAAAGAAAAATACGACAGCGAAAAAGACCACGTCAGGTGCATCCCGGAATACAGGGAAGCAGACGCCGGTCAGAAAGAAAGCAACGGCTGCCAAGTATGTCCGGACGGCAGAAGAGGTCAATACATATAAAGATCAGATGGCATTTGAGACGGGGATTACGATTTTGGTCATGCTGACGATCAGTCTGTTTTTATATCTGAGTTTCTTTGGTGTATGTGGCAGAGTCGGGATCGTGCTGACCGGTCTTTTATTTGGTCTGATCGGCTGGCTGGCATGGATTCTGCCGGTCTTTGCCGTGGTGGGATATACCTTTGCTGTGGTCAACAGAGGAGACCGCCGTGTTCCCAGAAAGCTGATCAGTGCGGGAATCTTTTTTGTGCTTCTGGCGGCATTGGGCGAGCTTGTGTTTCAGCAGGAGATCCTGACGGAATACTATACAAGTAATCACGTACTGCATCCGGGGTATCTGGAGTGTCTGTATCTGTCTCTGCATGATGTAGCAGTGCAGGGAAAAGGAAGCGGTGGTATGCTGGGTCGTTTCATCGGCAGCATGTTATCGGCTGTGATCGGAAAATGGGGAGCGGTAGCCGTACTGGCAGCCATGTTATGCCTGTGCGCCTATATTTTCTACGGACTGGAGATGATGGCGAAGATCCGCAAAAGAAATGCATATCGTCAGGAAATGCAGGAGGCATATGAAACGATCCGGGAGGAAGAAAATTATAGAGAACCATCCTACCGGGTGATGCCGGCAGCACGGAAGGTACAGCCACAGTCACGCCGAACCGGAGGAAAACGTCCGGAAGCAGCAGGCAGAATTGCAGCAGAACGAAATATTCCTGGGATCAATCTGAGACAGGCCGGTCAGATCCTGGATGAGATGGAGAAAAAACAGGCAGAGCAGACACCGGAATTTCCCAATGTACCGATGTCTGCCGGTCTTAGAAAGTCCATAGCAGATCCGGAGATAACAGAGGAAAGAAAAGAAGTAGATGCCGGATCATCCGGAAAGCGTACACGCCGTAAACGTGTCAGGGAGCAGAGTATACCGGATGGAATGCAGGAAATCTACGGGGCACCGGATACACAAGTACCGTCTGCAAAGGTGGCACCGGAAGAAGTATATCATGATAACGTAAGGGATATTCCGATTTTCCGGGAAGAAATGAATCATAAGTTTGGTCATGCCGGGGAAGTGTCAGAAGAGACTGCACCTTCTGAAAAAGCATACGACAGCCCGCAGGCAGCAGATCCTGTGCCGGGGATGGATGAGCAGCAGGCACAGACATTGGAACCGGAGGAGGATATGGCATCGGCACAGGAGAAGATGCCGGAGAAAGTGGATATCACTGTGTCAGCGGCAGGGAAGCCTGCCCAGGCAGAAGCTGTGACACCGCAGGAGAGAGTGACCAAAGCGCATACAACGAAACGGATCGGGGGAGAGGATTATGTGTCCCAGTCAGATACCTTTAATGCCCTGAATGACAGTAAGGAGGATCAGACAACGATCCCGTATCAGTTCCCGCCACTTGATCTTTTAAGCCTTCCAAAGGCATCTGTCGATGGAGTCAGTGATGAGACACTGCGCCAGACCGCTGCACGTCTGCAGAGCACATTGCAGAGCTTTAATGTAAATGTACAGATGGGTGCTGTTACCTGTGGACCGACGGTTACCCGGTATGAGGTTCTTCCGGAACAGGGAGTCCGTGTCAATAAGATTACAAACCTGGCAGATGATTTAAAACTAAGTCTGGCAGCGTCCAGCATCCGTATCGAAGCACCGATTCCCGGCAAATCTGCTGTGGGAATCGAGGTGCCGAATGAGAAGCCGTCCTCTGTTCATTTCCGTGAACTGTTACAGGGGGATGCATTTGAAAAGGCAAAGTCTCCGGTTACTTTTGCGGTAGGAAAGGATATCGCCGGTAAGGTCATTATGACAGATATTGCGAAGATGCCGCATCTGTTGATCGCCGGTGCGACCGGTTCCGGTAAATCCGTTTGTATCAATACGCTGATCATGAGTATATTGTATAAGTCCGATCCGAACGATGTGAAGCTGATCATGATCGATCCGAAAGTCGTAGAATTAAGTGTGTATAATGGGATACCACACCTTTTCTGTCCGGTCGTGACCGATCCGAAGGAGGCGGCAGCAGCGTTAAACTGGGCTGTCCGTGAGATGATGGATCGTTATGAGAAGTTCCGTGAGCTGGGAGTCCGTGGAATTGAAGGCTATAATGAAAAGATCAGAACCGTAGAAAATGCAGAACAGGCAGGACATAGCAAGATGCCGCTTCTGGTCATTATCGTAGATGAGTTTGCGGATCTGATGATGGTGGCTTCCAAAGAAGTAGAAGATGCAGTATGCAGACTGGCGCAGCTGGCAAGAGCAGCAGGAATCCATCTGATCCTTGCCACGCAGAGACCTTCTGTCAATGTAATCACCGGTGTGATCAAGGCAAATATTCCATCCCGGATTGCATTTTCTGTATCCTCAGCGATTGATTCCCGTACGATTCTGGATAAGGGCGGGGCAGAAAAGCTGCTTGGAAAAGGAGATATGCTGTTCTTTCCGTCCGGTTATTCCGAGCCGGTGCGTGTGCAGGGGGCTTTTGTATCGGATAAGGAAGTCAGCGATGTCGTAGAATTTTTGTGCCGGAATAACGAAACACCAGTCTATAATGATAAAGTGACTGAAATCGTTGAGACGCAGCAGGATACGGCAGAGGAAGCAGCTGCGGCAAAGCCGGATCAGGATGAATATTTCGAGGAAGCCGGGCGGTTTGTGATCGAATCAGAGCGTGCCGCAGCCGGTCAGCTTCAACGCCGTTTTTCGATCGGCTTTAACCGGGCAGGACGTATCATTGACCAGCTGCATAAGGCTGGCGTTGTCGGTCCGGCAGTCGGCACGAAGCCGAGAAAGGTGCTGATGACGATGGAAGAGTTTGAACAGTATCTGCATCCGGAACAGCAGGAGAGCGCACCGGTGGATGCAGAAGCGCTGGATGCGATCGCAGATGAGTTTTCGGAGCAGTAATAATAAGTGTTTGGAGGATCTCCCTGCTGTAGTGAAAAGGCGGCAGGGAGATTTGTAATGCAGAAAGTACAGGGCGAAAGAGTATGAAGAACAGAAAAAAAGGGATACTGATCACAAATGCATTTTTAAGAACGGCGAAGTTTACCGAGCATTATCTTTGGCTGCGGGATGCTGCTACACGGTATGATGTGGAACTGGTACAAAAGGAAAATACGGAGGTGCTTGCATTCTGTGGAGAAGAACTTACCTGGCTGGATGCCTATGATTTTGTGATATTCTGGGACAAGGATATCGGGCTTGGCGAGGAGATTACACGCTATGCAGCAGAGCATGGGATCCGGATCTATAACAGCGTAGAGAGTATTGCTGTATGCGATGATAAATTTGAAACCTATCACCGGCTGGCAGTATGGAATACAAAGCATCCGGATAGAAAAGTACGTCTCCTGCCAACGATCAAGGCACCGATGACGTATGCTAATATCGGGTATACCAATCTTACCTTTCTGGATACGGTAGAGCAGCGGCTCGGTTATCCGCTTATTGTGAAAGAATGTTTTGGCTCGTTTGGGATGCAGGTCTATATGGCAGGAAACCGCAGTGAACTGGAAGAACTCACAAAGCGTCTGGCCGGTCGTCCCTTTTTATATCAGAAATTCTGGCAGGAAAGTGCAGGCAGGGATGTCCGTCTGCAGGTAGTTGGAGATCAGGTGGTGGCAGCGATGGAACGCTGTTCCAGACAGGGCGATTTTCGTGCCAATATTACGAACGGAGGCAGTATGCTGCCGTATGAACCTTCCGCAGAAGAACAGGAGCTGGCAGTGTGTACGGCGCAGATCCTGGGACTCGATTTTGCCGGCGTAGACCTGCTATTTGATGAGAATGGGCAGGCAGGAATCGTGTGTGAAGTAAATTCCAATGCGCATTTCCAAAATATTCATACCTGCACTGGGGTCAATGTGGCAGATGCCATCCTGGCACACATCATGAAGCAGTTCCGGGGAGAAAGCTTGCTTTGATGGCAGATAAAACGCCGGCGTGGATGCGTTATGCTTCCTGGCAGCAGATCATTCAGAGAGATGGAGTAGCAGAGAGAAAATGAAAACAGCGTATTTAATTTATTATCCGTGGGAAGCAGAGAAAAATAAAGGCTTTATCCGGATGTTTCAGGAACGGGGAAAAGCCGTGGGGATTGCTTTCCGGTATATCCCGATCGACAGCTATCAGACGGCAGTCTTGCCGGATCTGGTATTAAACCGTACACGCAGTCCAAAGATCAGCCGTTGGTATGAAGAGCGGCAGATCCCGGTCTATCATCCATCGGAGCTGGTCGAAATAGCCAATGACAAATATAAAACCCTGTGCTATATCGGACAGAATCTCCCACAATCTCTCCAGAACTGGTGTCCGGTCAGTCAGAGGATTGAAGCACGGGAGCAGGAGAAACTGACCAGACCGGATCCGGAGCAATGGGTCATCAAATCCCTACAGGGACACGGTGGCAGTGAAGTGTTTCTGTTGTCCGATGCGCGTTGGAGAGAGAGACTTGCCGGTCAGACACTTCTGTTGCAAAGAAGGATACCAAGCAAGAGTCAGGATCTGCGCATCTATCTGCTGGGAGGAACCGTTTATCAGGCGGTGCTTCGGACCGGGACAAAGGACTTTCGGTCAAATTATTCGCTGGGAGGCAGTGTAGAGGCATACAGTCTGTCTGAGTCGCAGTGGCAGCGGGTACAGCTGATCCTGAAAGCACTGCCGGAGAAATGGAAGGGCATGCTTGGCATGGACTTTATCCTGACGGAGCAGGGAGAACTGGTATTTAATGAGCTGGAAGAAATGGTAGGCTGCCGTATGCTGTATCAGTGTACTGCGAAGGATATCGTTAAGGATTATGTGAAGCTACTGGTACAGGGACTATCGTAACGTGTCCGGCGGCAGAAGTTCCCGGCAGGAAAGAAAACCATCTGTAGGAACGAAGTAATTCTTTAATTTTTATTGTATCGGTTGAAATTCAGCCGGAATATGGTATGATAGTTAGGGACTGGTATAACCGAAAGAAGAAAGTAACATAACCAAAAGTATATAGAGAGAAATGAGGGTAAATATGAAAACAGATATTGAAATTGCACAGGAAGTAAAGATGGATCACATCCGTGACATTGCCGCAAAGCTGGACATCACAGAGGATGAGCTGGATTTTTATGGGAAGACAAAAGCAAAACTGACCGATGAACTCTGGGATCGTGTCGAGA
>CAUCOL010000091.1 GCA_958444395.1 uncultured Lachnospiraceae bacterium | reverse complement strand
TATACACTGGATCCAAAGGAAACCGGAGGCAGCCTGTTTGACAGGTTGTCCACGATGGGGGGACCGATGGTGCTTAAAGTACTTGCGCAGGCACAGAAAGGAACACTGCAGCCTGTTCCGCAGGATGATGCCAGCCATACGTATGCGAAGATGCTGCATAAGTCGATTGGAAAGATTGATTTCACACAGTCTGCCGTGCAGATCGAACGTCTGATCCGTGGTCTGAATCCGTGGCCGAGTGCTTATACAAACCTGCATGGAAAAATGCTCAAGATCTGGGAGGCAGATGTGATCGAAGGGGTCCAAAATGCGGCATGTGGTGAAATTATTGTGGTAGATAAGGACAGCTTCAGCATACAGACCGGAGAGGGTGCATTAGAGGTACACAGTGTACAGTTGGAAGGAAAGAAGCGCATGGATGCAGATGCATTTCTGCGGGGATATACATTAGAAAAAGGAACCGTACTTGGATATGATGGAGAATAAAAAGCATGGGCAGGGAGCCTTAGGAGGCAGAGCAGATAACCGGTCAGGAGGACAGAGAGGCAGAGGTATTCCGGGAAAAAAGAAGGATCAGAATATGCCGACAGCAGGAACCATAAATATCAGGGAACTGGCACTGGATATCTTACTGCAGGTCATGGATAAGGGGGAATATTGTGACAAGGCACTGCATCAGACATTGCAGAAATATGCTTTTCTGGAGCGGAGAGACAGAGCATTTCTGACACGTTTGACAGAAGGAACTGTGGAACGGTGCATAGAACTGGACTATGTGATCGATCGCTATTCTAAGACACCGGTGGCGAAGATGAAGCCTGCGATCCGGGAGATCCTGCGTATGTCAGTATATCAGATCCTTTATATGGATCAGGTGCCGGACAGTGCTGCCTGTAATGAGGCAGTCAAGCTGGCCGTTGCCAGAAAGCTGACGCCGTTAAAGGGGTTTGTAAATGGCGTCTTACGAAATGTGGCTCGTTTTCGGGATGATGTGGTATATCCGTCACGAAAGAAGAATATCGTACGTCATTTCTCAGTATGGTACTCTATGCCGGAATGGATCGTGTCCCGTTTCCTGGACAGATACGGGGAAAACCGAACAGAGAAAATATTACAGAGCTTTCTGAAGGAAGACAGAGAAACGACTGTGCGCTGCAATCTGACACAGTGCAGCAGGGAGGAGATTGTTAAATCTCTTAAAGCACAGGATGTCACGGTATCGGATGGTGTGTTTTTTTCATATGCACTGCGTCTGTCAGATTATGGCAGACTGGATCAGCTGGAGACATTTGAAAAGGGCTGGATTCAGGTGCAGGATGAAAGCTCTATGCTGGTAGGTCATGTGGCATCTGTTGATACACAGAGTACTGTGATCGATGTCTGTGCAGCACCCGGCGGAAAATCTTTACATCTGGCAGATAAGATGAAAGCACAGGGCAGGATCTTTGCCTGTGATATATCAGAAGAAAAAGTGTCCCTGATCCGACAAAATCTGATCCGCACGGGGATTCACAATGTCAAGCTGAAGAAAAGTGATGCCACAGTGCTTCGCGAGGAATGGATCGAAACAGCGGATGTAGTGATCGCAGATCTTCCATGCTCCGGACTCGGCGTGATCGGAAAGAAATGCGATATTAAATATAAAACAATGCCACAGGACATACAGAGTCTGGCTGCCAAACAGAGAAAAATCTTATCGGTTGTCAGTCAGTATGTCAAACCAGGCGGAACACTTATATTCAGTACCTGTACCATTGCACAGGAAGAGAATGAGGACAATGCGTCGTGGATACAGAGACAGCTTCCTTTTGAACCGGTTTCAATAGAGGAACAGCTTCCGGAGGTCTTAAAGGGACAGACCGGCGGGCAGGGGATGATACAGATCCTGCCGGATACAGCCGGAACGGATGGATTTTTCGTATCGGTATTTCGGAAGAAAGAAACAGGAAAAGACAGGATGGAGGAAACAGATGAACGAAAAAATGGACATTAAGAGCCAGACGTGGGACGAGCTGCAAGAGACCGTTTCCGGGTTGGGCGAAAAACCATTTCGTGCAAAACAGTTATATCAGTGGATGCATCAGAAACTTGCCGTTTCATTTGATGAAATGACGAATCTATCCAAAGCATTTCGCGAAAAGCTGGAACAGACCTGTACGATCGCCGGTGCGCGGATCGTGAAGAGCCAGGTGTCTAAGCTGGATGGGACAAGTAAATTTCTGATGGAACTGTCTGATGGAAATACAGTAGAAAGTGTTCTGATGAAGTATAAGCATGGAAACAGTGTCTGTGTATCCTCACAGGTAGGCTGCCGTATGGGCTGCCGTTTCTGTGCTTCGACCGTCGGGGGGCTGGTGCGCAGCCTGCAGACTTCGGAGATACTGGATCAGATCTATGAGATTCAGAGATATACCGGCGAGCGCGTTTCCAATGTGATCATCATGGGGATCGGCGAACCGCTGGATAACTATGACAATGTGATTCGTTTCATCCGCATGCTGTCCGATGAGCATGGCTTGAATATCAGCCAGCGGAACATCACCCTGTCCACCTGCGGACTGGTCAACCGGATCTATGATCTGATGGAGGAGGATCTGACGATCACACTGGCAATCTCACTGCATGCACCAAACGATGCGCTCCGAAAAACAATGATGCCGGTAGCAAACCGTTTTTCCATTGCAGAAATTATACAGGCCTGTAAAGCATATATTGACAGAACAGGGCGCCGGATCACCTTTGAATATACGATGGTGGAGGGAACCAATGATACACCGGAGCATGCCAGACAGCTGTATACGCTGCTGCACGGTATGAATTGCCATGTAAATCTGATTCCGCTCAACAGCGTGGAAGGAAGAATGGGCACCCGGTCAAAGGGCGTAGATATACAGGAATTTAAAAATTTACTTGAAAAAAATCACACAAATGTTACTATAAGAAGGGAAATGGGCAGTGACATTGATGCTGCCTGTGGTCAGTTACGAAATAAAGACAAAGGAGGGGAAACTACATGAGATCATTTTCAAAGACCGATATTGGTGTCAAGAGATCAATGAACCAGGACAGTGTGTATTGCAGTGAAAGCCCTGTGGGTAGTTTCCGGAACCTGTTTATTGTTGCGGATGGTATGGGTGGTCATAAAGCGGGAGATTATGCGTCAAAGCTCTGTATCGAAGGAATGGTTTCTATGATTCAGGGGAGTGACAGTACAACGCCGGTATCGGTTTTTGAGGAAGCGGTTGCTTATGCAAATCAGACCGTATATCAGGCAGCACAGGAAAAAACGGAGTATGATGGAATGGGAACCACGATGGTAGCTGCCACGTTACAGGGGAATACTTTGTATGTGGCGAATATCGGCGATTCCCGTTTATATTTATTAGAAGAAGAATTACAGCAGATTACGATAGACCATTCTCTGGTAGAAGAAATGGTAAAGATAGGCAATATAACAGAGAGTGAAGCAAGGGTACATCCACAGAAGAATATTATTACAAGAGCATTAGGGATCGATGAGGAAGTACAGGCAGATTATTTTGAGATTAAGGTAAAGCCATCGGATATAGTAATGTTATGCAGCGATGGACTGACAAATATGGTGGAAGACGAAGAGATCGAATACATCATACGTCACAGTGAGAGTGTGCAGGAAGCAGGCGAAACACTGATCCAGCAGGCAAAGGAACATGGTGGCAGTGATAATATAACTGTAGTTCTTGTACAGATATAATGGAGGTTTGGAATGATTAATCCGGGTATGTTAATTAGTGACCGATATGAGATAATTGATAAAGTGGGTTCAGGCGGAATGGCAGACGTGTATAAGGCAAAATGTCATCGACTGAATCGTTTTGTAGCTATCAAAATATTAAAACAGGAATACAGTAATGATGCTAAGTTTGTTACGAAGTTCCGTGCGGAGGCACAGTCTGTCGCAGGACTGTCCCATCCGAATATTGTAAATGTATATGATGTAGGAGAGGACGATGGTCTGTATTACATCGTGATGGAGCTGGTCGAAGGCATCACATTAAAGAAGTTTATAGAGAAAAAAGGCAAGCTGGATGTCAATGAGGCGATCGGTATAGCGATCCAGATCGCACAGGGTATGGAAGCAGCGCATGATAACCATATCATACACCGTGACATCAAGCCACAGAATATCATCATATCCAAAGAGGGTAAGGTGAAGGTGACAGACTTTGGCATTGCCAAAGCAGCTACGTCAAATACGATCACATCCAATGCAATGGGATCAGTGCATTACATCAGTCCGGAACAGGCGCGTGGTGGCTATAGCGATGAAAAGAGTGATATCTATTCACTGGGTGTCACGATGTATGAAATGTTATCCGGCAGTGTGCCGTTTGAAGGAGACAGTACCGTTACGGTGGCTCTGGCACATATTCAGGATGATGCGACACCTCTGGATCAGATTGAGCCGCAGATTCCGCATAGTTTATCCAAGATCGTACAGAAATGTATGCAGAAAAAGCCGGAGATGCGGTATCTGACAGCAGCATCCCTGATCTCGGATCTGAAGAGAGCAACCAGTGAACCGGATGGTGCGTATGTTACATTGGAGTCTATGGTAGTAGATTCTTCACCTACCATTAAGATCTCGGATCAGGAACTGTCTGAGATCAAGAATGCATCTAAGGTAGTCGTGGATCCGGAGCCGGTAGAGTCGGAAGAGACAGAACCTGCTGTGGATGAGGATGCGATCGATCCGAAGCTGGAGAAGATCTTAAAAGTCTGCAGTGCCGTAGTGGCAGTGATACTGATCGTGGGCGTTCTCCTGATCATTGGTAAATTTGCCGGCTGGTGGGGACGCTCCGGCGGAAAGAACAGTACCACCTCGGAAGCGACGGCAACGCCGGGTGGATCGGCAGCAGAGGGTGAAGTGGCTGTTCCTGGAATCGTCGGTGAGACATTAGAGGATGCGGAGAAACTCCTGGAAGACAGCGGTTTTAAGTGGACACTGGAGCCGGTTGAGTCCGATGAGGACATAAATGTAGTCACGGACCAGAAACCAAAAGAGGGAGAGATGGCACAGCAGGGATCGTCAGTAACGATCTATTACAGCCAGGAAAGTGATGGTACCGTGGTTCCGGATGTGAAGAATTATACACAGGACGCAGCTAAGCAGGCGATCGAGGCAGTCGGTCTTTCTGTCAGTGGTTCGGTTGAGCAGTATGATGACAGTGTTGCAGAGGGAAAAGTAGTCGGTACAGATCCTGTGATCGGTTCCAGTGTGCAGGCAGGCAGCAGTGTGCGTCTGCTGATCAGTAAGGGACCGGAAAGCGATCAGGTGGTTGTACCAAATATCGTCGGAAAGACAGAAGCAGTCGCATTAGAGAAGCTGGCAGACGTTGGTTTGAAAGGTAATTCTACGAATGTTACGTATGTATATTCGGATCAGTATAAAGCAGGTGAAGTGGCAAGCCAGACGATCACACGTGGTCAGAAAGTAAGCCGTGGTACTGTGGTCGGATATTCGATCAGTAAGGGACCAAAGGCAACTGCGACACCGAAGGCAACAGCAACACCGGAGACGAAGTACTCTTATGAGGGAAGTGTAACGATCAGTTCCAACCCATTTGATTATCCAGAGGATAATCCGGCGACGATCAAGCTGGTATTGTCTCAGGAAGGCAAAGATCCGCAGACGGTATGGAAGGGAACATTAAGTTACGATGATTTCCCTAGAAGCTTCAGTATCGAAGGCTGGACAGAAGGCACAGGAACTGTCACAGTATATAAGGATGGTCAGGAAGTATCCGGTTCATACAGTGTAGAGATCAAAAAGGTAAGCCGGTAATGAAAGGAAAAATCATTCGGGGAATCGGCGGTTTCTATTATGTATATACCAGTGAACTTGGAATCGTGGAATGCAAGGCGAAAGGCATCTTTCGCAAAGAAAATAAAAAGCCGTTGGTTGGAGACGATGTGGAGTTAGACATTCTGGATGAAACGGAGCGTCTTGGCAGCATTGCAAAGATTCTGCCCCGTAAGAACCAGCTGATCCGTCCGGCAGTTGCCAATGTGGATCAGGCGGCTGTTGTATTTGCCCTGTCTTATCCAAAACCAAATCTGAATCTGCTAGATCGTTTTTTACTTATGATGGAGACACAGGCGATTCCGACGGTCATATGCTTTAATAAGAGCGATGATCTGGACCGGCAGGAGATAGAGACACTGGCACAGCAGTACTCCGGAAATGATGCACAGGTGGTGATCACCAGCACAGTGACCGGTGAGGGACTGGAGAAGTTTCGGCAGATTCTGCAGGGCAGAACGACGGTATTGGCAGGACCGTCCGGTGTCGGCAAGTCATCTGTTATGAATCTATTGTTCCCGGAAGCAAATATGAAAACCGGGGACATTAGTGATAAGATCAAAAGAGGAAAACATACTACAAGGCATTCAGAGTTATTTTATCTGGGGGCACAGACATATATTATGGATACACCGGGTTTTACCTCACTGCGTCTTCCACAGATGGAGAAGGAAGAACTGAAAGAATATTATCCGGAGTTTTTGCGCTATCGTGACGAATGCAGATTTTTGGGCTGTGCACACATCAGTGAGCCGGACTGCAGGGTGAAGGAAGCGCTGGAGCAGGGAAAGATATCCGTCAGCCGGTATGAGAATTACAAGCAGTTTTATGAAGAACTGAGTGAGGCAGACCGATATAATCCCGGCAGAAAACGATAGAGAATATACGCTGGTATGGAGGGAATTATGAAAGAATTGGCACCATCGATATTATCGGCAGATTTTAACCGATTAGGGGAGTGTATACAGGTAGTAGAGAAGATGGGAATACACTATCTTCATGTAGATGTAATGGACGGACAGTTTGTACCATCTATTTCTTTTGGTATGCCTGTGATTTCTTCTATACGTAAAGAAACAAAGCTTTTGTTTGATGTTCATTTGATGATTCAGGAGCCGATCCGTTATCTGAAGGAATTTATAGAGGCAGGAGCGGACAGCATTACCGTGCATGCAGAAGCCTGTGAGAATCTGGAGCAGACGATTCAGGCAATGAAGCAGTATCCGGTCAAGGTGGCAGTTTCTCTGAATCCGGAAACACCGGTATCTGTGATCGAGCCGTTTTTATCACAGCTGGATATGGTATTGGTTATGGGGGTACATCCGGGATTTGGCGGTCAGAAGTTGATTCCGGAGACATTACACAAGATTACGCAGCTGAATCAGATTCGTCGTGAAAAAGGACTTGATTATCTGATTGAGATAGATGGGGGCATAAACAAAGAGA
>CAUCOL010000090.1 GCA_958444395.1 uncultured Lachnospiraceae bacterium | reverse complement strand
ACAAGGAGCTGCGCCCATTTCAGAATATGATCACGGAAAATCACAGGAATATTGTGAAAGTGGCGGATATGCGGCAGGAATTTACAGCAAATATATCGCATGAACTTAAAACTCCTCTGACCTCTATCTCAGGCTATGCAGAGCTGATTGAAAATGGAATGGCAACGGAAGCAGATACGACGAGGTTTGCCCATGAGATCCATCATAATGCCAATCGACTGCTGACATTGATCAATGATATTATCCGCCTGTCCGAGCTGGATGTTGCGACAGACGAGATGATCTTATATGAAAATCTGGATCTGTACCGGGCTGCGGAGAAATGTGTGGAAATGCTGCAGGTCAATGCTACAAAACGGCATGTTTCTCTACAGCTGCAGGGAATCGCCTGTCAGGTGACCGCCAATCGTGAAATGCTGGATGAATTGGTGTATAATCTATGTGATAATGCAATCCGCTATAATAATCCGGATGGAAGAGTTGATGTCCGGGTTTATCCCGGTCTGGCGGGAGGTGCTGTGCTGGAAGTAAAAGATACCGGGATCGGGATACCGAAAGAACATCAGGAACGGATCTTTGAACGTTTTTATCGTGTGGATAAGAGCCGGTCAAAGGAAACAGGCGGCACCGGTCTGGGGCTGGCAATTGTAAAACACATTGTGGTGCAAAATCATGCAAAGCTGGAACTGGAAAGCGAACAGGGAAAGGGTACCTGCATTAAGGTGTTGTTTCCTGCGGTCTGGAATGAGGCTGGGACAGAAACAGAGTAGATAGGAAATAGAAGGAAATGGAGAGTATTATGTCAAATGCGATAGTAACTTTAAAAAAGGGAGAGGGACGTACGCTGAAAAGTGGTGGTATGTGGGTCTTTGATAATGAGATTGCTTCGATCATGGGCAGTTTTGCGGATGGAGATATCGTGATCATTCATGATTTTGATGGCTATCCGCTTGGAAAAGGTTTTATCAACCGCCAGTCCAAGATACGGATCCGTCTGATGACGCGTCACGTAGAGCAGGAGATCGACCGTGACTTCCTGAGAGACAGAGTAAAGGCTGCCTGGGAGTATCGTAAAAAAACGGTGGATACCTCCAGCTGCCGTGTGATCTTTGGGGAGGCAGATTTTCTGCCGGGACTGGTGATCGATAAGTTTTCGGACGTGCTGGTAGTAGAGTCTCTGGCACTTGGAATTGACCGGATGAAAGAGCAGATCATCGATTTGTTGAAGGAGGTACTGGCAGAGGATGGTATCACGATACGTGGCGTATATGAGCGGAGTGATGCAAAGGTGCGCCTGCAGGAAGGCATGGAGCGTATCAAAGGATTTATCGGAGGTGCCTTTGATACGAATGTAGAGATCGTCGAAAACGGAGTCCGCTATTATGTAGATGTAAAGGATGGACAGAAGACAGGATTTTTCCTGGATCAGAAGTATAACCGTGCAGCGATCCGCAAGCTGTGCAAGGAAGCCAGGGTGTTAGATTGTTTTACACATACAGGGTCGTTTGCATTAAATGCCGGTCAGGCAGGTGCTGCCAGTGTTCTGGGACTGGATGCATCAGAACTGGGTGTGGAACAGGCACGGAAGAATGCACAGCTAAACGGTTTGGAAAAGACAGTGCAGTTTGAATGTGTGGATGTTTTTGAAAAGCTGCCACAGCTGGAAGAAGCCGGAGAGAAGTTCGATGTAATCATTCTGGATCCGCCGGCATTTACAAAATCACGCAGCTCCGTAAAGAATGCCGTGAAGGGATACAGAGAGATCAACCTGCGTGCCATGAAACTTTTGAAGGACGGCGGCTATCTGGCAACCTGCTCCTGCTCACATTTTATGACTTATGAACTCTTTACGAAGACGATCGGCCAGGCAGCCCAAAATGTGCATAAACGTCTGCGTCAGGTAGAATTTCGGACGCAGGCACCGGATCATCCGATCCTGTGGTCAGCAAATGAATCTTTTTATTTAAAGTTTTACATCTTCCAGGTTGTTGATGAGAAATAATGACTGGAAAGAGGCGGAAATAAAAGATTGAATAAGTCAGAAAGCAAATATTTCGCAACTGCCGCCAGAATGGACGAGGCATTTTTGGGACTTTTGGAAAAGAAGGATTTTGCTTACATCACAGTCAAGGAAATCTGCGAGGCGGCAGGCGTCAATCGCTCCACCTTCTATCTGCATTATGAAACAATGGCAGACTTACTTGCGGAGAGCGTCAGTCACATGAACGAGCAGTTCCTTGCCCACATGAAAAAGGACACGGATGCCTTTGTCACAAAGTTGCGGGACTGTCCGTTGGATGAATTGTACCTCATTACGCCAGAGTATCTGACACCTTATCTTGGTTACATCGAGCAGAACAAGCAGCTGTTCCGCACAGCAACAGAAAATGCCGCAGTGCTGGGAATGGATAAAAGCTATGAACAGATGTTCCGTCATGTGTTCACGCCAATCCTCGACCGCTACGGTATACCGCATCAGGACAGACCGTATCTCATGGCGTTTTATATTCAAGGATTAATGGCAATTATCTCGGAATGGCTTAAAAACGACTGCAATGATTCCATTGCGGATGTTGTAAATGTGATTCAGCAGTGTGTAAAACATTGAAGGGAGGAAACATGAAAGCTGGTATCTATTTAGGAAAAGAACAAGTTGAAATTCAGGAGCTACCGCTGCCGGAAGTCGGAGACAATGATGTGCTGGTACAGAATCTCTATTCCAGTATCTGCGGCACAGATGTTGCGGTTTTCACCCACGGTCCGAACACGGGGCACAAGGTGACTGTCGGCGGTGAGTTTGGTCATGAAACTGTTTCCCGTGTGGTGAAGATCGGAAAGAATGTTACAGATTTTTCAGTAGGCGAACGGGTTTATCCATATCCTCGTTATGCCAAGGGAGACACAAAACGAGCCGGAACCATCGGCGGTTTCTCGGAATATATTCTCATTCCTGATGCCAAACGGAATCATTCCCTCTATGCTGTGGATGAGCGTATCTCCGACAAGCTGGCAAGCCTGATTGAGCCGTTTACGGTTGGCTGTCGTGCGGCTCGCCGGGGAATGATTTCCTGTGGCAAGGATCAATATGTTGCAGGGCAGAACGCCGTGGTGTTCGGCTGCGGAACGATTGGCATTGCCGCTGCGGTTGCTTTCAAGCACTTCGGCATGGAGAAAGTGATGCTCTGTGACCGCTCAGATTTTCGTCTAAGTTTAGCAGAACAGTTAGGCTTTGCAGTCTGCAATACGGAGTCAAAGAATTTTGAGACATCAGCCGTTGCCTATTTCGGTACGGCTCCTTCATTAAATGGCACGGCTGCCAGCATTGACTGCTGGCTGGATGCCGCTGGTGCGGAGATTATTCTGGATGATTTCTTGAGGTTTGGAAAAATCGAGAGCCGATTTGTCTCCGTTGCAGTCAATAACAAGCCTCGTGTCATTGACCTGCTCCACATGACCTATGCCCAGCAGAGCATCATCGGATCCGGTGGCTATATGCCAGAGGATGTGCGGGACGTGCAGGAGATTATGGCGAGCGGCAAGTGGGACTTGGAGCATATTATCACCCATGAGTTTCCGCTAACTGAATTGGAACGAGCTATCCGCACGGCAAGCGATGTTGACCATGCTGGAAATGTGGTCGTGGAAATAAAAGGATAAAAAGTCTGTGCTATGACTTTCAGTTTATAGGGATGATTCAATAATTATTTTTGCATGAAAAAAGGAGCGAAGCACCCTGGTCCGTTCAGGGCGACAGCCTTGACCCATAGATGTGTTGTGACACATCGTATTGGGTTTATTATCTGTCACGCTTCGCTCAGATATAGTAGCTTTGCTATGAAAAGAAAAATTGAATTTGTAAAGAAATCAGCAGGGGCTGAAAAAAAGGAATCGAGAAATCGGTTCCTTTTTTGTTATGGTGACGAGGAAATTGAGATGGAAAAGAAAAAAGTGAGAGCAACCAGGACAAATGGACGCAAAGACAGTAATGGTGTATTCAAGGCAGGTCATAATGACCGGTTATTTAATCTTGAAAATGCAGAGCATGTTGATGCTGACAGGAGCAAATGGAATGTTTACTGGGATTATCTACAGGGATATAACCTTGCTGATGAAAAAGGAGTCTGACCAGAAAGAAGATATTTATTTGATCAGATTGTATCTCTGTTTTGGAAAAATACTATCAGGTTAAGATTGTACCTGAAAATACACTTATCAGGGGATGAAGCGTGGCACTGAGAATATGACAGCGTAGGTTCAGAATATTGCTGCCAAGATTGACGAAACCAATCAGACGATTGGAAAAATGACGGCTTCAATTCAGGAATTAAACGGTATGATGCAGACAGTGGATCAGAATTCCGGGGAGTTGGGTGTAAAAATAGAGGAATTGATTCATGAGTTGACGAAATTTACCATCTAAGAAAATGCTCTGCAGTATACAGGCAAAAGATAGTGCAAAAAAATCCCCTTAAAGGTGAAATGTATTCACTTTTGAGAGGATTTAATTATATAATAATTGTATACAAGTATATTTTTGGAAGAAATTTACAGTTAAAAATCAAAAAAATTGTAAAAAACTGTTAAATTTTTATTGAACTTTGCTTGATTTTATGCAATACTAAAAAAGACACAGGGCGTATCAGTCAGCTGCTCACACTATAGCCGATCAGAAGGATGACCGGTTATAGTGTGAACGGCGGCTGGAATTGATATACGACCGCACACGCCTGAGAAGGTGAATATATTTTAGAAGGAGGTTTTTTAGCAATGGCGTTAAAAAATCAGTATTTAATCGACGTACTGGAGACAGTAAAAAAGAGAAATGCCGGTGAACCAGAGTTCATTCAGGCAGTAACAGAGGTATTTACATCACTTGAGCCAGTGGTTGAGAAAAGACCGGACTTAGTGGAAGCAGGTGTTTTTGAGCGCATCGTTGAGCCCGAGAGACAGATCATTTTCCGTGTACCTTGGGTAGATGACAATGGCAAGACACAGGTAAACAGAGGTTTCCGTATTCAGTTCAACTCAGCAATCGGACCTTACAAGGGTGGTCTTCGTCTTCATCCTTCAGTTTATAGTGGTATTATCAAATTCCTCGGTTTTGAGCAGATTTTCAAAAACAGCCTGACAACACTTCCTATGGGTGGTGGTAAAGGTGGTTCTGACTTCGACCCTAAGGGCAAGAGCGACGGAGAGGTTATGCGTTTCTGCCAGAGCTTCATGACAGAGCTTTGCAAGCATATCGGTCCTGACTGTGATGTTCCTGCAGGTGACATCGGAACAGGTGCCCGTGAGATCGGTTATATGTTCGGTCAGTACAAGAGAATCCGCAATGAATGGAGTGGTGTTCTGACTGGTAAGGGACTTACCTTTGGTGGTTCTCTGGCTCGTACAGAAGCTACTGGTTTTGGTCTTTGCTATTTCACAGAAGAGATGTTAAAAGCAAATGGTAAGAGCTTTAAGGATCAGACAGTTGTTATTTCCGGTTCCGGTAATGTAGCAATCTACGCTACAAAGAAAGCAACTGAGCTGGGTGCTAAGGTTGTTGCTCTTTCTGACTCTTCAGGATATATTCATGATCCGGACGGAATCGAGTTAGATATCGTAAAACAGATCAAAGAGGTTGAGCGTGGACGTATCAAAGAGTACGCTGAGAGAACATCTCATAAGAACGTAACATATACAGAGGGATGCAAGGGCATCTGGACAATTCCTTGTGATATTGCACTTCCATGTGCTACACAGAATGAGATTGATGGCGAGAGTGCAAAGGCATTAGCTGCAAATGGCTGCTATGCTGTATCAGAAGGTGCTAACATGCCTTCTACTCCGGAAGCAATTGATGTATACTTCGAGAACAAGATGCTGTATGGTCCTGCTAAAGCTGCAAATGCCGGTGGTGTTGCAACGTCTGGTCTGGAGATGACACAGAACTCTCAGAGACTGGCTTGGACATTCGAAGAAGTAGACAAGAAGCTGCATGAGATCATGGTTGAGATCTTCAAGTCATGTGATGATGCTGCAAAAGAGTATGGTCAGGAAGGAAACTACATGGCTGGTGCCAACATTGCAGGTTTCCTGAAAGTTGCAGAGGCAATGAAAGCACAGGGTTGTGTATAATTTCCTAAGCAGTTTATTCTATATAGAAAAGATGATCCCATCGGATGCATTCCGATGGGATTTTTCTGTTTTCTGGGAAAGAGGAAGCAGACTTTCCGTTTTGAGCCTTATATGGTAATATAAATATGGATTAATATGACCGGGAAAGGAAATGAGACGATGGATTGTAAAGAATTACAGAAAAAATTCATTCCATTTATAGATGACAAACTGAGCATTGAAGATCTGGATGCCTTTTTGAATCATCTGCATCATTGTCAGGAATGCAGGGAAGAGTATGAGATATACTATACCATGATCATGGGAATGCGTTATTTGGATGAAAAAGAAAATATATCCGAATTTCATATCGACCCGGAGCAAAAACTGCGCTCGGCAGCAGATTATCTGATGAAATTTCGGATCCTGCATATGGAGAAGCTGCTGCTTCTTGTTGTTTTGTGCATGGGAGCAGTCATCTTGTTGTAAGATTGTTTAGGAGGAAAAAAGCGTGAGCGAAAAAATTGTTTTGATAGATGGACACAGTATATTGAACCGGGCATTTTACGGAATACCGGATCTGACGAACTCAGCGGGACTGCATACCAATGCGGTATATGGTTTTCTGAACATTATGTTAAAGATCCTGGAGGAAGAAAAACCGGAATACCTGACGGTTGCCTTTGATGTGAAAAAGCCGACATTTCGCCATGAAATGTATCCGGAGTATAAAGGAACCAGAAAGCCGATGCCGGAAGAACTGCGGGAGCAGGTGCCTTTGATTCAGGAGGTACTGAAGAAGATGGGTGTAAAGATCGTGAAGCAGGCGGGACTGGAAGCAGATGATATACTGGGAACGATCGCAAAACAGGCAGAGCGTGAAGGAAAAGAAGTGTCCCTCGTATCCGGAGACAGAGATCTTCTGCAGCTTGCTTCAGAACATATCATGATCCGTATTCCAAAGACAAAGCGGGGCGGTACAGAGGTTGAGAATTATCACACACAGGATGTCATCGAGAAATATGGGCTGACACCGCCTCAGATTGTAGATATGAAAGGGTTAATGGGAGATACAGCTGATAATATTCCCGGAGTACCGGGAGTGGGGGAGAAAACTGCTGTTAAGATCCTGACCGCTTTTCCATCCGTGGAGGAAGCCTATGTGCATCTGGAGGAGGTCAAGCCCAAAAGAGCACATGATCTGTTAGAAGC